>JARRPY010000396.1:0-3639 GCA_037382425.1 Deltaproteobacteria bacterium | reverse complement strand
TTAAGTCAAGTGCCGGGAAGACTGATGCCAAGGTGAGCGTGAAATTGCTTTCATGCACCACCGAACGCTCAAAATGTGACTTAATCCATTTTGCACGAGAGAGAAACACCAGCTTATAAAAAATCAAACAATCGCCAGAGAAAAAAGCTTGACACCGCCAGATTTCTGTCTGATGATATCCATCAGATGATGGAACTTTTAGATGGAATAGATTGATGGCCACCCCCCTCGAAAAGGCGAGAAACGATCCCGAATCCATGAAGGGGCGGATTCTCAAGGCGGCGCGGCGGGTGTTTGGCGAGTATGGGTTTCACGGCACCACCACGCGGATGATCGCCGAGGACGTGGGCATCGATATTTCCACCCTGCATTACCACTGGGGGGACAAGAGCGATCTCTTTGAGGCGGCGGTCTTGGACATCACCGAAGATCTCCGACTGAAGCTCACGGAGGTGGAACGGGTGATTCACGGACGGCCGCTGGGGGAGCGGATGGATTTGGCCATCGACCTCATGACCGACTATCTCTTCGAGCATCCCGAGATATCCAACCTGATTCTGTTCCGTTATTTTGGAAAGACCTCTCCGACATCGCCCGCTCCATGAACCTGTGCAGGGGCGAAAAAGACGTCCCGCCAGCGGTCAAGATGCAGGTCCTCACCATCATGAACGCCATTCATAATTTTATTTCCGGTGAAAACTTCTTCAGACCCATGCTGAGGCTCAAAAGAGATGCGTATCGTAAACGGGTGAAAGAGACCCTCAAAACGATCCTAATCCCCGCGTTCAACGGCAAGGCCCGGCGGGATGAGGCGGCTGCGTAAAGGGCGGTGGTGGCGTGTTTTGCGATATAGACCCCCACCCGTGGCCTTTGAATATTTAAATCGCAAAGAAATCCGTAAGGAGGTGTGAGGATGGCCTTAAACCTTGATGCAGTGGGCAGGAAAATCGGCCCGAAGGAGAAGCCCTACTCATGGAAGGATGTGGTGCTCTATGCCATGGGGGTGGGGGCTGGATTTGAGGATCTGGAATATTGTTTTGAGCAGAAGCTCAAGGTGATTCCCAGTTTTTCCATTGCCAGTGTCTTCGAATTCCTGGCCGAAGTGGGGATCAGTTCAAACGCGGACCTCTCTGGAATTCTGCACGGGGAACAGGATATCGTGTTCCATAACCCCATTCCCGTGGAAGGCACCCTGATTACCGAAGGCGCCATTACCCATATGTATGATAAGGGAGCGGATAAAGGGGCCCTCGTGGTGGCCGAAGCCGACACCTACCATTCCAACGGCCAGAAACTCTTCACCAATTATTTTACCCTCTTCTGCCGAAAAGACGGCGGGTTCGGCGGAGATCCCGGTCCCACCGAGCGGGTTGAATTCCCGGACAGGCCGCCGGATGTTGAAGAACCGGCCCGACCCTCTCCGGACCAGCCGCTGATTTACCGGCTTTCGGGGGATATTTTCCAACTCCACGCAGACCCGGAATTCGCGCGGGCGAGCGGTTTTGAAAAGCCGATCATGCACGGGCTCTGCACCCACGGGTATGCCTGCCGGGCCGTGATCAAACACCTGTTTCCCGGCGAGCCCGAGCGGATGAGCCGGTTCAGGGTCCGTTTTTCCAAGACCCTCTACCCGGGTGTGCCCATTACCACCCAGATATGGAAGATGGATGAGGGGAAGGCCTTTTTCAGGACCATTAACCAGGAGACCGGGGAAGTGGTCATTGACGGCGGGATCGTCGAGTGGTTGAGCCGGGAAGCGCTGGAGAGCCGGCAAAAGAAGGGGGGCATCCGGTTTGACGATCGGGTGGCCATCGTGACCGGCGCGGGCGCGGGTCTGGGCCGCGTTTACGCCCTGGAGCTGGCAAAAAGAGGGGCCAAAGTCGTGGTAAACGACCTGGGCGGTGCGCCGGATGGGTCAGGCGGAGCCAAAGGACCCGCCGACCAGGTGGTGGAGGAAATCAAAGCCGCCGGCGGTGAGGCCGTGGCCAATTACGATTCGGTGGCCACTCCCGAGGGCGGACAGGCCATCGTGGATACGGCCGTTAAGGCTTTCGGCAAGGTGGACATCCTGATCAACAACGCGGGGATCTTGAGGGACAAGACCCTGGCGAAAATGGAACCCGAGAACTGGGACGCGGTGATGGATGTGCACCTCAAGGGGGCCTACAATGTCACGCGTCCGGCTTTTATCCGGATGCGGGAGAACCGCTACGGCCGGATTATTTTCACGACCTCTGCGGCGGGGCTTTACGGCAACTTCGGCCAGACCAACTACTCGGCCGCTAAAATGGGCCTGATCGGGTTCATGAATACCCTGAAACTGGAAGGGGACAAGCATCAGATAAAGGTCAATACCATTGCTCCGGTGGCCGCCACCCGGCTCACCCAAGGGATTCTGCCCCCCGATCTTTTTGAGAAACTGAAGCCCGAATTTGTGGCCCCCATGGTCCTTTACCTCTCCTCGGAGCAGTGTCCGGTCAACGGGGCCGTCTATAATGCGGGGATGGGCTACTTCAATCGGGTGGCCATTGCCACGGGTCCGGGCGCCGTGGTGGGCGACGGCAAGACCGCCCCCGGGCCGGAGGCCGTGGCGGAAAAGTTCAGCCAAATCAAATCACTTACGCGTGCCGAGGAATACCCGAATGCCACCGCCGCCTTCAGCCCCATGCTGGATGCCTTTACCCCCAAGAAGGCGGACGCCCCCGAGGCGCCGGGCAGCGGGTTGACGGTGGAAGGAATCTTCGAAGGACTCCCCGATGCGTTTCAGGCGGACCAGGCGGCCGGGGTGGATGTGGTCTTTCAGTTCAATATCTCGGGACCCAAAGGCGGCGCCTGGTATGCCACCATAAAGGAAGGCACCTGTGAAGTGACCCAAGGGTCCCACGACAGTCCCACGACCACCATTGACATGGGGGATGATGATTTTGTGAAGATGATTGCAGGCGAACTCAATGCCATGGTCGCCTATACCAGCGGGAAGGTCAAGATCGGTGGAGACCTGATGAAGTCCCAGCTCATCGAAAAACTGTTTACGTTCTAAGGGTGATGCACTCGTGAAAAGTCGAAGCCTCACGCCCCAGTACGATCTTCCGGACCTACGGGGTAAACAAAGCCGCAAAGCTCTCAAAGGTAACTTATTAAAAGTATTACAGTTTTTTCTCTGCGTCTCTGCGCCTCTGCGCGAAAACAAACTTTTTACGGGATTATCCCTCTTGAATCCCCATTTTCACTCATCTTTGTAATTACAGATTAATTGACGCCAAAAAGATATCTCGTTTGTCAGTTTGTCCCATTCTCTCTTATAAAGTCTCTAATCGCCTGCTGCTGGGGATCGGTCAGGTTCTTGAAGGCCACGCCCATACGCCTTAGTCTTATGGTGGAAAAATCGACCTCGTTGGGAAGTTCAAAATCAGAAGCGGCACGCACCGGGACATCCTTCAGATATACTTTGCCCCCCGTGGCAAACATATCCAGAAGCCCCTCGGACACCGGCGACCCTATCCCGGCCACATATTTGAGCGCCAATCCCCCCTCACTCACATCCAGCACCTCACCCAACGTCTCGTTGTCGCCCTTCACCACCGTGAAAACCTGTTGATCCACCTTGAAGCGGGGGTGCTTTCTATCTTCATGGTGAGC
>JARRPY010000395.1:0-5874 GCA_037382425.1 Deltaproteobacteria bacterium | reverse complement strand
GGCCGCTGTGCCAATAAGGGCCGTCGGTCAGGGGCGTGTGGCAACCGAGGTCAAGGTCAAAACAGTCGATCCGGATCCGGCGGAAGTGGCCGGGGCCGGTCTTTCGGAAAAGGGGGTGTTTGATATGCCAGGATTTGATGGGACAGGTCCCCAGGGCGCAGGCCCCATGACAGGGGGCGCACGAGGATATTGCAATCCTGCAACCGCAGGCTACGGGCCGAGATACGGCATAGGGCAGGGGTATGGCCGCGGATTGGGACGAGGCCGTGGATTCGGCAGAGGTTTGGGACCGGCTTATGGACGTGGGTTCGGGCCCCGGGCCTATGCGGCGGTTCCAGGTGCGGCCCAGCCGCCGCTGGATTCAGCCCAGGAACTCAACATGCTGAAATCCGAGGCCGACGGCCTCAAAAGGGCTCTCGACGATATCCATGACCGTATAGAGGAACTGGAAAAAACGCGTCCTGAATAGCGTATCTCGGGACGCCCACGACACATCTAAGACAAATGGGGACGGTCTTACCCGATCGCCCCCATTTTTTTGTCTTTTCCTGTCTGAGCCGCCATCGACGAGGCGGGTTGCCGGTAGTTGGATCGCTTCTTTTTTGAGGAAGCGCCTTTTTGCCAGTTGGCCACATTCCGGAAAGAGGCCTTGACGAAGGCCTGTTTCATCCTTATGCTTCATGAGCAACAAGCCGGTGTATCATACGATGTGCCTTTCCGAAGTTGCTTAAGCGCCGTGGCGCAATACGTACGCTCATGTTTTTTGGATAAGGCGCGTTTGGCATGCCAAGAGCAAGAAACCATGGATGACGTTCGCGAAATTGATGAAGGCGGGATAAAGGAAACCGCCAATTTGTTCCAAAGCTCGTTTTGGGTCCATTTCAAACAAAGAAGGGGGCATGCCACTCAATTGTTCCATGTTCATTATCAGGGCCGGGACACCTACGTCGCTATGGTTCACCGGCAATGTGCGACGGACGCCTGCTTCGCTTATGTGCCCTATGGTCCGGACATCACCTTACCCGAGGATGAACAGGGACCGTTTCTCGAATTCGTTTCGGAGCGTATTCGTCCCCTGCTTCCCACAGGATGCCGTTTCGTTCGCTATGACTTGCCCTGGGAAAACCCGTACGCCCGGGAGGCAGCACATGAAACCGATTGGTCCGGTCCTCCGGCTGCCTGGGTGCGGGAACTTCGAATGAACTTCGGCAGCCGGCACTGGAACCTGCGGAAAGCGCCTACCGACATGCAGCCTCCGGATACCGTGGTGATTGACCTCCGTCATTCCGACACGGACATTCTACAGGGTATGCACCAGAAAACACGCTACTGCATCCGCAAATCGCTTTCGAGAGGCGTCCAGGTGGTGCATGGGGGACTCGAAGCGCTTTCCGCCTGGTATGGGCTGTACCAAGATATGGCGGTCCGCAAGGGCATTGTTGAAGAAAGTCTGGACTATTTTCATGCACTATTCACGACGGCCCGGTCCCACAAAACGGAACTGCGCTTATATCTGGCGTTCAAAAGGGGGGTGCTTCTGGCAGGAAGCATTTTTGCATTCCAGCCGGATACCGCCTATTACCTCTACAGCGCATCTTCCCTGTATGGTAGAAAGCATATGGCGGCGTACCCCATACTATGGCAGGCCATGAAAGATGCCAGACAGGCGGGATGTCGGTGGTTCGACCTTTTCGGTATCCCGCCCACCCGCGAGAGGAGCCACCCCATGTACGGGCTTTACCGGTTCAAGACCCGTTTCGGTGGATGGATTCGGCATTTTCGGGGCTGTTGGGACTATCCGCTTGACCACGCACGGTATCAGGCCCTGGCCCATGTGCCGGGTTTGATGAATCCATATTATGTGTCTTAGGTTATATGAATGTATCCCTATTGACGAGGTAAAATGCCATGGAGGTAAAGGATAAGGTAGCCATCGTAACCGGAGGCGCCAACGGGATCGGCGCAGCCCTGTGCCGCCGCTTGGCCCAAGAGGGGGCCAAGGCCGTCGTGGTGTCCGATACGGACCTGAAGACTGCGAAAACCCTGGCAGACGAGATCGGCGGATTGGCCGTCCGGTGCGATGTGGGCAGGGAGGAGGAGATCGTCGAGTTGGTACGAGTGACCGACGAGAAGTTCGGGTCGGTGGATCTTTTCTTCTCCAATGCGGGAATTATGATTCAGGGACTCTTGGACGTTTCCGATGAAGACTGGGAGCGTATCTGGCAGATTAACGTCATGTCCCATGTCTATGCGGGGAGAGCGGTCATCCCGGGTATGCTGAAACGAGGCACCGGCGGATTTATTATCACCGCCTCCGCAGCCGGACTTCTCAATCAAATCGATTCACTCCCCTACACCACGACCAAGCATGCAGCCGTGGGGGTGGCGGATAATTTCGCTATTAATTATGGGGATCGGGGCATCCAGGTGTCGGTGATTTGCCCCATGGCGGTGCGCTCTTTAATGACGCGCAACGGAGGCGGCATCGCGGCCCTGGACGGGATGCTGGAAGCCGAACAGGTGGCCGAAGACGTCATGGTCGCCCTGAATGAGGGGCGTTATATGATCATGCCCCATGCCCAGGTTAAGGACTATCTCGAGCGAAAAGCGTCGAACTATGACCGCTGGGTCCGTGGGATGCAGCGGCTGCGGGCCACACATCTCCCGGACCTCTAAAAATCGCTTGAAACTGAAAGACGATCGAGGAACCGGGGCATTATGCTGAAAAGGTGAGCCTGGTCCCGGACATGTTCAGCAGGAACTGGTTCGGCATCTGACGCTCGATCTCCATAACCGCCTCCCGCCCCGTGCAGTGGGTGGGAATCACATATCTGGGGTCGATCTCCTTGAGGGCCTTCACGGTCGGCTCGACGACCTCTGCCATATCCTGGCCTCCCAGGTGAAATCCGCCCATGACCGCAAAGACCTCCTCGACGCCCGTAACAGATATCGCGGCTCCCTTTTCAAAATCCGTCAGACGGGGAATGGCTCCCAGGAAGAGAAGGGTTCCGTCGACAAGGGGGTAGGGTTTATCGGTCTCGATTAGTGTGGCGCCTGTTTTCTCGACCATTTCCCACGTAAAAGGCGGAAAGGCCACATTCAGCCCCGGCCCAACCTTCTTGTACCGACCGGCCCTGAATACCTCGGGGTGCGCCACCAGAGGGATGCCCTTTTTATCGGTCATTTTAAGCAGGGCCGCCATTCCCCCGGTGTGGTCCATATGGCCGTGAGAGAGCACGGCGGCCTCCACCGATCCCAGATCCGCCTGCAGGGCCTCCACATTCCGGGCCGCGCCGTCCGCCGAAAAACCGAAGTCGAAAATAATGCTCCTTCGATTATCTCCCTTTGAGACCGTCACCAGGGAAGAGAAACCGTGTTCAGCCAGAACCGAGTTTTTGATCTCCCCGTCCTTCACGGGTATGGCCCGTTGAATGACCTCGTTGTTGTCCTGGCGCACGATGTCGATATAGTTGTCTTGGAGGGTCAGGATTTCCACTCGGTCCACTTCTGTTATGTTCTGTTCCATGGCGCACCCCCTATCCTAAAAATTGAAGACTTTGGCCTCGGCAGCCATATCAATGAGGTGAGGCCCCCCGTCCATGACCATGTTGCTGAAAAATGTCGACTCGTCAACCTGACGAGACTTGGCGCAGGGGATTCAGA
This sequence comes from Deltaproteobacteria bacterium, assembly GCA_037382425.1. Taxonomy (GTDB): domain Bacteria; phylum Desulfobacterota; class DSM-4660; order Desulfatiglandales; family Desulfatiglandaceae; genus JAIPDZ01. Next base: position 2,211 of record JARRPY010000395.1, on the reverse strand, counting down.
CTCCAATAGGCACTTCATGCTCAACCAAATAGGGGAGGTAATCGTTTGGCGCATCGCCGGTCACGGTTCTTTGGTCAAAATCCCGGGTGTTGTCGGCCCACCTGACCCCCTCGTCGATAAAAAAGAGATTCACGGCATGGCCTTTCGTATGGGCGATCTTGCCGAATTGAAAACAGCGGGTGGCTGCCTCATTGTCGTCTTTGCTGAGTACAAACAAAAAATTCGCCATTACAATTCTCCTTTCAATTGTCGGATGGTGGATAGAAGGGCTTCGGCTTCCGCTTTTCCAGGGTTTAAAGATAATCTCGGCATTAATCCCAGGCCCTCACTGGCTTCGTGGAATGCTTCCTCTGAGAGTCGGCTGACGCAGGCGCAGTTGATCATCGGGTTGAGCCTTACCAACTCATTCGCCATTTTGAGGCCGGTCATGTCGTCCAATGCCTCATCCGTCACCACCAGATCCACCGGCGAATCGGCCGCCAGTTCCAGGACCTGGGCACCTGATGTCAGATGATCGAGTGCAACATCTTCTTGCCGGGCCAGGGCCGCAGAAAATTCAGAGAAGTTTTCCTGGTGTGGGGATACAATAATGACCTTTATCATAACAGCCTTCCTCCTGATTTTTGTCGAAAGCGGAATCAGCGGATTCCGCTGGTCATGTCCGTCGGATTGCATAACCCTTGCCACCAGACGGTTCAAATGGGTGCCCCCGCAGGCGAAGTGGTTCATCAGCGCGGCCAGTGGGCTTGCCTGCAGGCTTGAGTACGCTTTTCTTAAGATCGTGCAATGGAGGACGCAGGCCTCCTGAACTGGAAAAGAGGTTCCCCGGGATGGGGAATATATTGCATATATGCAAAATTTAAGACCGTAAAATTGCAATATCGAAAAACTTTTTTTACACAAGTGGCGTCACACAATTGACTTATAGCGAAGTTATGGTTACCTTTCAACCGGTTATCAGCCCCCTCTCAGGGTGTGATGTTTGGCACGAAAGATGCTACGTTTTGAGGGGATGCGGTGCTGAAGCCAAAAATCGTCGTGATCTCGATGTGCATTGGCACCGGGAAATTTTCGTAAAGGGAGGATGTCGAAACATGAAAGAAGGAAGGATTGCGGTTCCGAGTATGGCGCCGGGCGGTCTTGACGGCGAGCGCTCGGGACATTTTGGTCATTGTGATGTGTTTACGTTCGTGGATGTTGAGGATGGTCAGATCAAGGAAGTTACCACCGTCCAGAACCAGAGTCATATGCAGGGCGGATGCATGGTCCCGGTGAATCTGTTGGCGAGCCACAATGTCAACGCCCTCATCGTCGGTGGGATCGGCATGCGGCCGTTGATGGGCTTCAGACAGGTCGGGGTGGATGTCTACCATGACGCCACCAGACCCGAGATCAGACCGGTGGTGGAGGATCTCATCAATGGGAAGCTACCGCTGATCCAGGATGATGAAGTATGCGGTGGGGGCGGTGGCGCAATGCAGCACTAACATTTGACCGAGGTATGGACGATCATTTTTGAAGGGAGAGACGGGTTCCATGGTGGATAATGAAGAATTGAATGCACAAGATATCTATACCATGCTGTCCGAGTCAGGTTATTCGGATAAGGCGATTCGATATTTTCAGGATAAAGAGAAGATCGGGGTCATCGAAAATGCGGATCAGATAACGGATCTTACCGGCCCCTGTGGCGACACCATGAAGATCTCCATGAAGATTGAAGGGGACCGGATCAGTGATGCCAAAATTCAGGTGCTGGGGTGCCCCGGCGCCGTGGCCTCCGGGTGCGCGGTAGTGGGACTTGCCAAGGGAAAAACCGTGGAAGAGGCCGAAAAAATTGATCTAGACGGATTATACGATGAGTTGGAGAAAATGCCGGAGCAGAAGGTGCATTGTGCCCGTCTTGCCTTAAAGACACTGCACAAAGCACTGGAAGCATACCGGGAGAGGCAGCATGACCGTGCAGCCAATGAAGGGACATAAGGGAATATTATGAAAATTGCGGTTACGTCAAAAGGTACGGATTTAGCTTCCGAGGTAGATCCCAGATTCGGCAGGGCGGCGTATATACTCATTGTCGACTCTGATGATTTTACTTTTACAGCAGTGGACAACGCGGAGAATGCCAATGCCCTGAAGGGTGCCGGAATCCAGGCGGCCAAGACGGCCAGTGAAAAAGGGGCCCAAGTGCTGTTGACGGGATTTTGCGGA
>JARRPY010000394.1:0-3076 GCA_037382425.1 Deltaproteobacteria bacterium | reverse complement strand
CCATCTCCGGAGTATGGCCGAGGCCATGGGAAAGACTACACCCAATAGTAGATGCTTACTAAAATTGAACCTTCATCCTGAGAATTTGCAGCCGAACTCCTAAACATGGAAAAGCGTCCGTAAATCTTCTAAGCAAATGATATTTTAGGGCTCGCACAAAAATAGCTTCACATTTTTCCATCTCAGCTTCGGACCATCTTCGGCTGCCATTCAATTGGTAAAGATTCTAAATAGTTCACTATTTCTGTGGCTTAACTCAATCGCGACGACCAAATCTACCCTATCTCTGGGGATCAATTCTGCGAACTTTTTTACGCGAGCCCTAAGGTGTCGAGAAAGATATCAATCCAGAGAGGCAATGGGTGAAGCGTAAGAAGCGGGGTCCCACCTTGACAAACAGAAACACCTTCAGTATGATTTTCAGGTGTCAGAAATCTTCTTTTTGTTGATTTATGTTCCTCCCCACATCCTCAAATAGTTCTGGTATCCACCCGGTTTGGAATTTCCTTCTAATGTGAGAGGTGAAAAATTGAAACAAGGAAAATGCCCCAAATGCAGTTCAGGCGGAATCTATTGTGCTTCCGATCTAAAACGCAAGAGTGGAGCCTTCCGCAGCAATTCCATCCTCATCAGCCTGACTGACCTCCATTGCGGCGATGGATAACTGCGTGTGTACCCAATGCGGCTACGTGGAGCGCTACATTTCGAATCCATCAGAGCTAAAGGAAATTTCCATAAAATGGCCCAAAGTGGGCTAATATGGGAATAAGCCGGATCGTATGAGACATGAACAGAATTTCATCGGTATTAGCGGTCTGAGACATTTTGCCGGCATCACCCGGGTACTGGCCCGAAACGGCTTTGGTATGCTGGCCGACCGATTAATCAGACATTTGCCGATAACGCGACAACAGGCAAGTCTGCCTCCTTCAATGACCCTGCCTTCCCCTCGTCGGCTTCGCCGAATGCTGACGGAGTTGGGCCCCAGTTTTATAAAGCTCGGACAACTCCTGAGCCTTCGAGCGGATCTGCTGCCTCCTGAATACATAGAAGAACTCCAGAAGCTTCAGGATCAGGTCCCGCCCCAGCCTTTTGCGAAAATGAGGCCCCATATCGAAGCACAACTCGGGAAACCGTTGAACCGGGCATTCAAAAGATTCGACGAGAATGCCATCGCATCCGCATCCATTGCCCAGGTGTATAAGGCCGAAATCCATACGGGCAAGGAGGTGGCCGTAAAGGTGGTTAGGCCTGGTATTGCCAAACAGATCCGAAACGACATCCGGGTCATGTACTACCTTGCCGGTAAGTTGGAAAAGGCCTTTGAATTGGCGCGCATCGTTGGCGCAAAAAATGTGGTGGGAGAGTTCGAAAGATCCATCTTCAACGAACTGGACATGCACATTGAGGCCGGCAGCATCGAAAAATTCCACCGCCATTATCAACACATCCAGGAAATTTGTATCCCCAGAGTATCCTGGGACCTGACCACCAAATCGGTTCTCGTCATGACGTTTATTCCGGGCGTCAAAGTCAACCAGGTGGACGCCATCCGGGCCATGGGGATTGATCCTAAGACAATCGCCATGATCGGCCTGAGAAGTCTTTCCCGTCAGTTAATGGAATTCGGCTTTGTCCACGCCGATCCACACCCGGGTAACACCATTGTGATGCCCGACGGTCGTGTGGGGCTCGTGGATTTCGGGATCATTGCCCATCTCGATGAGGAGTTGATGCTTCAGATCGCCCACCTATTTCTGGGGTACGCGGAACACGACTACGATTTGGTGATGGAATCGCTTCTGGAAGTTGGCATCATCCATGAATCCATGGATCTCCACGGTTTTCGAAACGACCTCAAAGAGATGAGCGAACCGTTCTACGGCCGAACACTCCAGACCATCTCTGTGACGGATGTCTATGAACAGGTCATTCGGCTGTTATTGAAGCATCATATCCGGCTCCCCCGAAATCTCCTGTTGCTGCTGAAAACCTTTATTCAAACGGAGGCATTGGGAAAAATTTTGGGAAGCGATGCTAGTATTCTGGAAGTGATCCGGCCCTATGCGCGAGCCATGATCAGGCGGAGGTATGACCCGAAAAAACTGTTTCGAGCCATGGAGAGAGACGCGTGGTCAGCCGGAAAGCTTCTCAAACATACGCCTAAACTCCTGTACGACATCCTCAGACAGACCGCCTCGGGCAAGCAACGCCTGGAATTTCAACACAGCGGTTTTAGCGATGTTGGCCGTCGGCTGGAAAAAGGTCTGAACCGCTTGGTTATCGGCATCGTCCTCGCAGCCTCACTCGTGGGAAGCGCCTTGGTGCTCAGCGCTTCGGAAAAGATATTCGTTTTCAACATGGACTTCATGGGAAACCACTCTTTCTCCCTAATATCCCTTTTGGGTCTGCTGGGATATACCATCGCAACGATACTGGGCATTTGGCTCATCATTTCCATCTTCCGCTCCGGCAGAATGTGAGGCGTTCCTATGTTACCCTCTTGAAGTGCGCCAGATAATTCACTGTCGTATCCCCGGTCAAAAAATATGTGCCCGTGAAGGGGTTGTACCCCATCCCCGTCAGATTCTTTAACTTGAGCCCGCTTTTATTTCCGTACGTCACAAGTTCATGGGGCTTGATCAGTTTTCCATATCTATGGGTTCCGCTGGGGAGGAGGCGGAGAATATACTCCCCACCGATAATGACGCAAATAAAGGATATGATGTTCCGGTTGATGGTGGCGAAGACGAGATTTCCTCTTGGTTTCACCAGCCGGGAGCATGCCCGTATGACGGATCGTGGCTCGGGGACGTGTTCCAGTAACTCCATGCAGGTCACCAAGTCATACGGATTCGACACCGTCGGCGCAAGGGCCTCCACCGTGGTCTGGCAATAGTCGATTTTCAATCCCGCCATGTGGGCATGATGCCGGGCCGCATTGAGCGCCGAGGCGCTCACATCAATGCCCGTTACCATCGCCCCGTGGAGGGCCATGCCCTCGCTCAAAATTCCGCCGCCACACCCTACGTCCAGCACTTTTGTGCCTTTGAGCGATGTCCATTTGCGAATATAT
>JARRPY010000393.1:0-3099 GCA_037382425.1 Deltaproteobacteria bacterium | reverse complement strand
ACCCACGCCTGAGCCGTCTTCAAGATCGAAAGCGCGGTCAAGACGAGGGCGAAGAGGTCTCCATACCGGGTATAGAACGTGAGGTCTTTGTTGTTTGTGGCAACGGCGCCATAGAGAACCGCTTCGGAAAAGAGATCGCTTCGGGACATGATTTTTCCACTGGGGCTTATGAATGCACTGAAACCCGTGTTTGCCGCCCGAATCATGGGCCGCCGGGTTTCCACACACCGGAAAACCGCCATGGACAGATGCTGGTATGGGGCACTGCTCTTGCCGAACCAGGCATCGTTGGTGAGATTGATGAGCACTGCGGCCCCTTTGTTCACAAGGTCCCTGGCCAACTGAGGAAAAATGGCCTCGAAACAGATCAAGACCCCGAGGGAGCGGCCGTTCATGGACAGAGGCTCAGGGTCTTTACCCGGTGCAAAATCACCCGCAGCCTGGACCAGTTTGTCTAGGAAAGGAAAAAGCCCCTTCAGCGGCACATATTCACCGAAAGGCACCAGATGAACTTTGTCGTAACGGCTCACGCTTACGGGCGCGGTGTCGGCCCCGGGTCCCACGCGGGGGTTGAGCAGATAGGCGCGGTTGTAATATCGCGTCATGCCTTTTTGGCGCTCGTATGCGGGAGCGCCGAAGACAAGCGCCTCCCCTGTCTCTCGAGAAAGCGCCAGGACCCTGCGGGAGAATCGGTGGTGATCCTGAAAAAAGAATGGGACGGCGGTTTCAGGCCATATGATCAACTCGGGGTGAAAGGTCGCTGACGCCAGGCGGGTCAGTTTTTCATAAGTATTTAAGGTCTTGTCCTGGTAGGAAGGATCCCACTTGAGGGATTGGTCGATGTTGGCCTGGACAATGGCGGCCCTAAGACGCGGTGAGCCGACCTCACCGGTCGTATCCCGGGAGAGGGTAACATATCCATACGTGAGCAATGAACCCGCGATCACGAGGGTCAGGATGGTTTCCCATTTCGGCCACAGGCGGGAATGTTTCCATTGGGATAACGCATCAAACAGGAAGGTATTTACCAGTACGATAAAAAATGAGACCCCGTACACGCCGAAAACGTCCGCTATCTGGATGACGGGGAGTGCCTTGTGCTGGGTATATCCCAACAGACACCACGGAAATCCGGTTAAGAGATAAGATCTGAGGTATTCCAGTGCCACCCAGAAAGTCGGCAGTAAGAGAAGTTTGAGGCGGGATTGTCTGACGCTGATCGTCAATAATGAAAAGGCCCCGATGTAGAGGCTGAGATACCCGGAAAGGAGGAAGAGGGCCAGGAGACTGAGAAAGATGTTTAGGTTTCCGTAATGGCCGAGCACCACCACGATCCAGTATATGAGGGTGAGGTAATGCACCAGGCCGGCAAGACATCCCAGTCGGAAGGCCGATTTGGCTGATGCGTTGCGGATGCTGAACAGAAGCGGAACCAGTGCCACCCAAGCCAACAGAGAAAGGGGGCCGGGCGGAAAGGCTGCGGTCAGGGTGACGCCTGAAAGAATGGCCAGTAACGTGTTTTCAAAAGGATGAGCGGGGCTATTGCAAATGGCGCGCATGGGCGGTGATTATGAGGAAGCGGTAATCTTCTGGGTCCCAGGCGCTGATCCCGCTGAATGGGGTGGTAATGAGACAAGAATCTTATCGATTTTTCGCTGGTCCCCTTCCCTGACGGTCATCTCCACATCCCCGAACGAGATTTTTTCGTCCACTTCAGGAATTCGGCCCAACAAATGGATGATGAGGCCCCCTACGGATTCAAAGTCGCCTTCGGGTAACTCCCTATTCAGGGCCTCCTCCAGCTTTTCAACGCTCAGCCGGGCATCCACCAGAAGGGTCCCATCATCGAGGGGGGTCAATAGCGGCTCTTCATTATCATGCTCGTCCATGATCTCCCCGACTATTTCTTCCACGATATCTTCTATGGTAATGATTCCGGCGGTTCCGCCGTATTCATCGGTTACAATGGCCAGGTGGGTCATCTTTTCCTGAAGGTCTTTGAGCAGTTCGCTCACCCTCCGATTCGTCGGCACAAAGAACGGAACTCTGAGGATTTCCGGTGGGATCTTGGACTTTGGATCTTTTCCGAGGAGTTTGAGCAGGTCCTTGGCGTGAAGGATGCCCACGATGTGATCGATGTTTTCCTTATGAATGGGAATTCGCGTATGACCACACTCGGTAACGAGGTCTATGATCTCCCCGAGGGTAGAATCCACGGATGCGGATTGGATGTCGGTTCGAGGGATCATGATGGAGTGGGCCTTTGTCTCCTTCAGGTCCAGCACGCCATAAACCATGTGGGATTCTTCGTTGCTGATGAATCCCTTGGCCTGACCCTCATCCATTAGCTCGTGGATTTCTTCGGTCAGATCTTGACTGTGGCCCAGTTGCGATTTTTTCTTAACCAGGGATTTTATGAGACCGAAAAAACTCTTCTCTGAATCATCTTCCAAAGATCTATTTCTTCCCCCTATGCGCTCAAGATTCCAATGGCTCAGAAAAATTTTTAATAACGTTGGGGCGTTAACCCTGGTAGGGGACACCCCAATCACTTTGAATCAGATACTATTTTTATCGTTGCAGGATGTCAAGATTTTTGGCAAATTAAAGGCAATGGACATAAAAATATCACTTGACTGTATTATTTTTCTATATTAACATTATCTGGCTAACGGCATTTTAAAATGCCATTGACTCATGCGAGTCAAATCGGTTCTGTTTTCAAAGTTCTTCGTTATTTGAGCGGGCATAGCTCAGTTGGTAGAGTACAAGCTTCCCAAGCTTGGTGTCGCGGGTTCGAACCCCGTTGCCCGCTCCACGTTCAGGCCTTTGAGGCCTGCTTCCCTTTTTGAGGTTGTCAGCCCCGTGTGCGGGGAAGGCTTCTTCAAATTGCGGGCTTGACGTTGGCTAGCCCATAACGCCCCCGGGCGACTATGGTGGTATTCCCCATAATCCAGTCTGCAGATGAGGAAGCGGGCCTTTCGCCCGCTTTTTGTATGTAGAGGGGTAACCTGCGAAACCTGTCTGACGTGTGGTGCGAAGATCTGTACAAAGTATGTTCGTTGTTTTACGACGAGAGGGTGAGTGAAGAATGAGCGT
>JARRPY010000392.1:0-3112 GCA_037382425.1 Deltaproteobacteria bacterium | reverse complement strand
AATGCAGCGCTGCCTTCCCAGGAGGCCGGGAAGAAAAAGGGCAATCTGGTAATCGCGACGGTCAAGGGGGATGTGCACGATATCGGCAAATGTATCGTAGTGTCTCTGCTTCAGGCCAACGGGTACACGGTTCACGACTTGGGGAGGGATGTGGATACGGACCGCATTATTGAAGAGGCCGTAAATCTGAAAGCCGACATCATCGGAACCAGTGCCCTTTTGACGACCACCATGTCGCGTCAGAAGGAAATCGAAGAGGGGTTGAAGAGCGCCGGCGTGCGGGACAAAATCAAGACTATCGTGGGAGGGGCACCGGTGACGGCCCGTTGGGCCGCGAAGATCGGTTCTGATGCCTATGCGGAAGACGCCCAGGACGCGGTGGTGAAGGTCAAGCAATTGATGAGCGCTTAGCATGGTGCGGCAGCAACCGATTGAAAAAAGTATGTTCCGATGAGAAGAAAGCACGGGGGAAAGGAGGTGGATGCACCTTGAGACGCAATCTATTTGCAGGAAAACTGCAATCGGGGGGATTGAGTCTGAACATCTTCACCAACGATGAGTTGGATCAGATTCATTCAGCCACTCTGGAAGTCATGGAGCGGACGGGCCTTTTTGTGGGGGACAAAGAGGCCCGTGAGATTCTCGATGGCGGGGGAGCCAGGGTGAACGAGAAGACGAAAACGGTGAAATTTCCTCCCCATGTGGTGGAGGATGCCATTCGATGGGCGCCGTCCAAAGTGGACCTGGCGGGCCGGAACCCGAAGAACGATATTGTCCTCGAGAGTAATCGGGTGGGTTTTACCAATTTCGGGGAAGGGGTTTTTATCATTGATCCTTACACCGGGGAGCGCAGGGAAACCACCAAAAAGGATGTGGCGGATTCTGCACGGCTGGTGGACTCCCTGAGTGAGGTGGATGTCTATGAGCGCGCGGTTGGAGCATCGGATGTGCCCGAAGAGACGGTGCAGCTGCACAACGCTGAGGCCTGGATGTCCAACACGTCGAAGCATGGCTTTATGGGGACCGGGGACGGCTATCTGACGAAGAAAGTATTCGAGATGGCAGCAGCTATCGTAGGCGGGAAAGAGGAACTGAGAAAACGACCCATCGTATCTGCGATAACCTGTCCGATCAGTCCTCTCCAACTCGTGGGGGAGACGTGTGAGATCATTATGGAGTGTGCTCGGGCGGGGATCATGGTCAATGTCCTTTCCATGGCAATGGCGGGGGGGTCGTCACCCATAACCCTTGCAGGTACCCTTGTTGATCACAATGCTGAAGTCCTGGGAGGGTTGGTCCTCAATCAGTTGACTTCCCGGGGCGCTCCATTCATGTATGGGAGTTCAACCACGGCCATGGATTTGCGATTCGCCGCTGCGACGGTTGGATGCCCGGAGTGCGCCATGATCAATGCAGCCGTGGCCCAGATGTCCCGGTACTATCTGCTGCCGAGCTGGGTTGCCGGTGGTTAGGGTGATTCCAAAGTCTGTGATGCCCAGGCAGGTCATGAAAAAACCTTGACCGGATTATTACCAGCGTTGGCAGGGGCCAACCTGATATACGGATTGGGAATGATCGAAATGGGCATGACTATTGATTACGGACAGCTGGTCATGGATAATGAATTTGCCAGAATGATAAAGCATACGGTAAAGGGTGTTCCGGTGAATGATGAAACGCTGGCGGTAGATGTTATCCATGAAATCGGCATTGCCAAGGATTTCCTGAGTCACGAAACCACCTATAATCACATGAAATCACTCTCCAACCCCACACTCATCGACCGAAAGACGCGGGAAGATTGGGAGAGCGAGGGGTGCACGGATATTCATCAGAGAGCACTGGAGAAAGCAAAGCAGATTCTCGAGACCTATACTCCGGATCCGTTGGAGGAGAGTGTTCTCGCACAGATTCGTTCTATTGTGGAAGAAGCGGAACAGGAGCTGGGAGTTTCAAAAAGGTAACACTTGGGGATTCGTGATGGAGCGTATCCAATACATAAGGGGATAAAGGGTTGACCGCCCTTTCCCCGAAGCATACTTTGGGATTGAAAAAGGAGGAAGAGGAGATGTCGGAAGAGATGTACGAAAAGATGGCGGAGATGGTTATCGCAGGGAAAGGAGAGGATCTGATTGCTGCGGTGAACCGGGCGCTGGAGCAGGGGAAGGCGGCGAAGGAGATCATCAACACGGGATTGTTGCCGGGAATGGACGTTGTGGGCAAGCGGATGAAGTCCGGAGAGATGTTTATTCCGGAGGTGCTGCTGTCGGCGCGGACCATGCAGGGGGCTTTGAACATACTGAAGCCGCTTCTGGTGGGAGGAGAATCGACGAGTGCGGGGATAGTGGTTATCGGCACGGTGGAAGGGGACCTGCATGATATTGGAAAGAACCTGGTGGCGATGCTTTTGGAGGGAGCGGGATTCGAGGTGATTAATCTGGGGACCGGGGTGAAGCCGGAAGGGTTTGTTGCGGCGGTGAAGGAACACAAACCGGCGATCGTGGGGATGTCGGCGCTGTTGACGACGACGATGCCGAAGATGGAAGAGACCATTGAAGCGCTCAAAGAGGCGGGGCTTCGCGATAACGTACGGATAATGGCTGGTGGAGCGCCGGTGACGCAGGATTTTGTGGACAAGATCGGTGCCGATGCGTACGGGGCCAATGCCGCTGCCGCCGTGGAAAAAGCAAAGGCAATCCTCAGCTAGCATCGGTTTTTCAACAGCGTAAGAAACAGGACAGGAACAAAATGATAACCGTCGGAGAGGCTATTAATGCAAGCTGGAAGGCTGTTGGAATGAAGTAAGATTACTCAAATCGAGTTTCATCAAAATCTGCTTACTGCTTCCTCCTTTTCTTGATGTTGCGGCACAACTCGAGATGAGGAATAGCAGTGAGTGGGCCTTTGGCCAAGCCCATTCGGGACCGGCATAGCCAGTCCACATCACCACGCCCACAGGGCGTGGGTTTCTACAACCAACTAAAACAGCGGGATCCAATTTACACCGGTGCTCTCCATGGCCACGGTTTTCACCCCTTGCTCTTTGAGCCAGTCGGCCAGGCGCAACAGCTCGGAGGTGTTTGTGCCGAAACGTTATACATTCGGCGGACTG
>JARRPY010000391.1:3159-4180 GCA_037382425.1 Deltaproteobacteria bacterium | reverse complement strand
CCCTCATTTGTATTTAGGAGCCCCTCCGTAGGCGCAATAATCATCCTCTTTTTTTCCAGGTCGATCTCCTCCACGACTTCGTGGACGGCCGGAACGAAAAACTCCTTGTCCGCATCCGTTATTTTATAGATATCATGGCCGCCCGTCTCGATAATCTGAGAGACGCTTCCCATCGGTTCCCCGCTCGTTAGATACACCTTAAGTCCCAAGAGTTCATGCCAAAAATATGCGTCTTCTCCCCGGTCGATGGCGCCTTTTCGCACCCAGATTTGTGCGCCTCGGAGCGCCTCGGCCGCTTCCACCGACCTCACCCCATGTAACGCCATCAAATAGGCCTTCTTATGTGGCCTTAAAGAGAGAATTTCGGCATTTTGAAGGGGACCTGAAACGGGTTTTAGGCGAATGGGTCCCGCATTCAGAAACGAGCGCTCAGATTCTGCGTAAGACTCAATTCTCAAAAGCCCCTCAAGGCCGTGCGGGCGAATGACTCTACCCAAAAGGACCCAATTATCGGACAAAACCGAGGGCAATGCTATTCCAGAATCTCCAAAACGGAGCGTTTGTTTATTTTTGTGGAGGCGGCGCTGAGAACGGTCCTCATGGCCCGAGCGGTACGGCCCTGTTTGCCGATGACCTTTCCGAGGTCTTCCTTGGCCACTTTGAGTTCGATGACAGAGGTCTGTTCTCCCTCAACTTCCGTGACGACGACTTCCTCTGGCTTATCCACAAGCGCTTTAGCAATATATGCAATTAAGTCCTTCATCTCGAATCACCTCCCCCTTTCATGGCACCCCATCGTCCCGCTAATTAGGTGCAGAATCAGGCTTCATCAGCCCTTCCTTTTTGAGCAGGGCCTTGGCAGACTCGGAAATGCGTGCCCCTTTTTGGATCCAATAGGCGATTTTATCCTGATGAAAGTTCACGATTGCCGGATCTTTCATGGGATCATAGTATCCCAATATCTCTAAAAATCTGCCATCCCTGGGGGCCTCGGAATCCGCCGCCACCAAACGGTAGAACG
>JARRPY010000391.1:0-3121 GCA_037382425.1 Deltaproteobacteria bacterium | reverse complement strand
CTTCTCACCACCTCCTCATGAGTGTTGACGTTTTCCACATATTTTCAAACAGTAATCCCTTTTTCGAATAAAGTAAAACAAATAGTGTTTATAAAACCAAAGCCTGCGCCATTGGTCGGGCATCTTCAGATGGATTTATATCGAGAGAGCGGACGCATCGAGACCGCCCTTTTTGGCAAATCGTTCCATCATCTTCTTGGTCTGAGCGAAATTTTTTATGAGGCGATTCACGTCCTGGACCGTGGTCCCGCTCCCCTTTGCAATTCTCCGCCGCCGGCTTCCGTTGATGATCTTGTATTTACGTCGCTCTTCAGGGGTCATGGAGTTGATGATGGCCTCCACCTTGACCAGCTCATTTTCGTCGGGCTTGAGATGCTTCAGTTTCTTAAGCTGACCCATGCCGGGGATCATTCCCAATATCTCCTCTAAAGAGCCCATCTTCTTCATCTGTCTTAATTGGGCCTGAAAATCTTCAAAATCAAACTGGCTCTTCTTAATCCGCTTCTCTAATTTCTTGGCCTCGCGTTCGTCAAACTGTTCCTGAGCCTTCTCAATGAGGGAGAGCACGTCCCCCATGCCGAGAATTTGCGACGCCATTCGATCCGGATGAAACGCCTCAAGCGCGCTGATTTTTTCTCCCACGCCCACAAATTTGATCGGTTTTCCGGTGACCGCCTTGATAGAGAGAGCCGCGCCGCCTCGGGCGTCTCCTTCCATCTTGGAAAGAATAACCCCTGAAATATCCAGGTGCCTGTCGAACTCTTTTGCCACATTGACCGCGTCCTGCCCGGTCATGGCATCGGCAACCAACAACACCTCGCTCGGATTCACCCCCCTCTTAATGTTGACCAATTCGGCCATCAGCGCTTCATCGACGTGGAGGCGGCCTGCCGTATCCAGGATCAATAGGTCCGCCCCTTTTGCGCCCGCTTTTGCCAGGGCATCCAGACAGATGTCCTCGGGGCGTTGATTCTGATGCGACGGGTACACGGGGATATCAATCATCTCGCCGAGACGCTGGAGTTGATCGATGGCCGCCGGCCGGTACACGTCTGCGGGAACAAGATACGGGTGTCGTCCCTGTTTTCTGAGATAGCGGGCCAGCTTGGCAGTGGTGGTCGTCTTTCCAGACCCTTGTAATCCCACCAGCATCACGGCATGGGGCGGATTTCCCTTGAAACCAAGCGGTTCCTGATCCTCCCCCATGAGGCGGGTCAGCTCTTCGTTGACGATTTTGACCATCTGCTGACCAGGGGTCAGGCTGTCCAAAACCTCATGTCCCACCGCCCGTGTTCGGATGTCTTCCACCAGCCGTTTGACTACTTTATAGTTGACATCCGCTTCCAGGAGGGCTAAACGAACTTCCTTTAAGGCGGCTTGGATATTGGCCTCCGTTAACCTGCCCCGCCCCGTGAGCTTCTTGAACACCCCGTTTAATTTTTCCGATAGACTGTCAAACATGGATATGGGTCCTTGAACTTGATAAACTATCAGTATATTTTTATTCGGATAATTTTGTCAATGAAAATCGAATCCAGTATTTAAGGCACGGGCCATACGTGTCTGAGCGCGGGCGTGGGGTCCCCTCGGAATCGGGAGCGATCCTCCCGGCAGGGAAACCGGTCGGATGGGACATGTTTTTGGGGTTGCCAAGGGAGCGGATACTTTTTAATATTCACCGGAAAGCATTTAAAAAGGGCTCCGGCACCTCGTTTATTGTGTGAAACTATTATCGGGACTTTTATGGTTCAGCATCATCCGCCTCAAGAAGGCGTTATCCGACCGAGGAAAGGTAAACGCGATCCCGATCTGGGCCCGGATGCCGTGATGGTGATGATCCCATCGGATCTCGCCTATGTCATTTCACGGACAAAGGCGAAAAAAGTTTCCTTTATGGATTCGGGCTTGTACGGGTTGTACAAAACCGAGGAGGAACCTCCTGTGGATATGGCCGTTGCCGGGCCCTTCTTCGGTGCCCCACACGCGGTCATGGGAATCGAAAAATTGATCGCGCTGGGTGCACGCCGCATATGGGCTTTGGGATGGTGCGGATCCTTGCAGTCCGATTTGCGAATCGGTGACATGATTATTCCGCTCCAAGGGATCTCCGAAGAGGGGGTTTCCGAACACTACCCCCTGGCACAAAAAGAGGCGACCTCCGATCTAAGGCTTTGTCGGCTGGTAGAAGGTCATTTAAAGGCGCAGGAGGTTCACTTCCAGAAGGGGACGGTGTGGACCACGGATGCCGTTTACAGGGAGACACCTGGGAAGATAAGACGTTACGAAACCGAGGGGGTACTGGGTGTGGAGATGGAAATCTCCGCTCTGCTCACCGTCTCCGCCTTCAGAGGGGTTGCCTTTATCCCTCTGCTGGTGATTTCCGATGAACTATTCGACCTAAAATGGCGACCGGGATTCTCTGATCCGGTCTTTAAGGAAAATTGCAAGGTGGCAGGTGATGCGGTGATAGCGGCCGTAATGGAAGTGAACAATGGATAAACAGATTCGGGAAAAGTTGGCGTCTTTACGGGAGCAGATCCGGTATCACAACCACCGATACCATGTCCTGGACGACCCTGAGATATCCGACGCGGCCTATGACAGGCTGTTTAGAGAACTGTCGGATCTGGAGCGGGCGCATCCGGAGTTGATCATCCCGGACTCCCCCACCCAGCGCGTGGGCGCCGGGCCCCACGAAACCTTCACGCCGGTTCGACACGGGATGGCCATGCTCAGCCTGGAAAACGCCTTCAATAAAAAGGAACTCGTGGATTTTGACACCAGAATACGGAATTTTCTCGGGTTTGATGCCGTCCTCAGCTATACCGTGGAACCCAAGATCGACGGCGTGGCCGTGGAACTGGTGTACGAAAAAGGAGCCCTTACCGTGGCGTCCACCCGCGGGGACGGCACCGTGGGGGAAAACATCACGCAGAACGTCAAGACCATTTTATCCGTCCCCTTGACGCTGACCCGAAGACAGGATGACCCACCCCTCCCGGAGCTTCTGGAAGTGAGAGGCGAGGTCTACATGGAAACGGAAGCGTTTGAAAAGCTGAATCAACAGCGGCTGCGCGACAACCTCTCCCCCTTTGCCAATCCGAGAAATGCGGCCGCCGGT
>JARRPY010000390.1:0-3122 GCA_037382425.1 Deltaproteobacteria bacterium | reverse complement strand
TTCAAGGGGATGAGCTACACCCTGCCGGTTTTTATCGAGGGGAGTTTCTTCGTCGGCGGTATTCCGGTGGATTATCAGCGGCTCCTGGTGGTGGGAATCGGTGCCGCCATCGTGACATCCCTCTGGCTGTTCACCCATTACACGCGGTTGGGCCTCGCCCTTCGCGGCATGGCCCAGGACGAGCGAGCGGCGTTGATGCTGGGGATCGATTCCGACATTATGGCCGTGGTGGCCATGGCCATCGGCGCCATGCTGGCGGGCGTTGCCGGCGTGCTCCTCCTTCCATTGGGCAACATCGTGGTGGAGTCGGGCTACAACGTGCTGATTCTGGCCATAGCCGTTTGTATTGTGGGGGGTCTGGGGAGTTGGATGGGGGCGGTGTTGGCGGCCTTCATCATCGGGTTTGCCCAGATCTTAACCGTGGTCTATCTGGGAAGCCACTTCCAGATGGTGGTGGCCCTCCTCGCTATCATCCTTACCCTTATCTTGAAGCCCTCCGGTTTGTTCGGCATGCAGAAACAGCTGGAAGAAAGGGTCTAGACAGTGAATACGGAACAACGCCGAAGGGAACGGCTGGACCGGGGGATCAAGATCCGAACCGACGGGTTATATGCGCTCATGTCCTGGAGAGAGCTCTCTTACCTGACCGTGCCGAGACTCGTCCTGATCGTCGGTATGCTGGCCCTCCCACTGATCGTTCCCAGTATGTACTGGCAGCGCGTCATCACCATCGTCTGCATCTATTCTTTGCTGGCCATCAGTTTTGATTTTCTGGCCCATTACGTGGGTCTGGTTTCCCTCGGCGGCGCCTTTTTCATAGGTGCCGGGGGATATATTGCCGCCATCTTGAACGCCACGTACGGGTTGCCGCCCCTGTTGACCATTCCCATTGCCACGCTGTTGGGTGCCGTCATTTGCACGGTGCTCCTCCTGCCCTGTCTGCCGTTGAGGGGGGTCTATTTCGCCATCGTGACTCTGATGTACCCCCTGGTATTGGCCCGCATCATAGAGGCCCTGGATATTCTGGGGGGGACCGACGGGATTATGGGGGTGGACAGCTTTGCCAATCGCTGGATCGAACAGTACGCCATCATCGTTTTGGTGTTGATCGCACTGTTCGGTGTCAGGCGACTGGTAAACCTCGATATCGGACTGGTGTTCAGGGCCGTTATGGACAACGACCAAGCGGTTCGGGCCTCGGGCATGAACATCTCTTACTACAAGGCCATCGCCGTATTCATCGGATCGGCCCTGGGATGCTTGGGCGGGGCCTGCCTGGTCCATATCTATATGTGGTGCGGCATTTCGCTTTTTGCCCTCGATTTCTCCATTCTCCCCATCGCCGCCACCGTCATAGGCGGCGGCGGGACCCTGGTGGGGCCGGTCCTGGGATGCCTGATCCTGGTGCCCATATCCGAACTCCTTCGGGAATTCGGGACCCTTCGAATCGTTTTCTACGCCCTCATTCTCATGGGATTTATCGTGTTTCGAAGTGAGGGACTGATGGTCTATGGCGAACGCAAGTATCATCAATTCCAGCGGTGGGTGAATGTATGAGCGAGGCAATCCTCAAAGCACATGACGTGAGCAAGAACTTCGGCGGGGTCACCGCGCTCAGCCGGGTGAGCTTCGAGGTAACCCCCGGAGAAATCCTGGGGATTATTGGTCCTAACGGCTCCGGGAAGACCACGCTAATCAACTGCATTACCGGATTTATCAAGATGAGTGCGGGCGACATTTTCTATAAAGGAAAAAAGATTACTGGAAAGGCTGCGCATAAGATCGCCGATTTGGGCATCACGCGAACCTTCCAGATCATGCGCCCTTATTACAGCCTGCCGGCTTACAAGAATCTGGTGATTCCGCTCTTTTCCCCTAGGGCAAAACGGACCGGCGGATGGCGCGGCGGCGGAAAGCTGGGAGACAGAAACACCGTCAGTGTGGATATCCTGGAGGAAATCGGATTTGAGCGGGATTCATTCGTTCCGTACAAGATTGCTTCCACACTTCCCACAGGCTATCTCAAGCGACTGGAACTGGCCCGTTGTCTCGCCTTGAAGCCGGATGTCATCCTCTGCGACGAGGTATTTTCAGGGCTGAGCATGAGCGAGATCGCGAGCATGGTTCCCTTGATCGAACGGCTTCAGATGGATGGTATCACCCTGGTGATGATCGAACACCGGTTAAGGGAACTCTTCCAGGTGGCCAATCGGGTCATGGTCCTCAATTTCGGCGTCAAGCTGGTGGAAGGGACGCCCGACGAGGTGATGGCAGACGAACAAGTAAAGGAAGCCTATTTCGGTTCAGAAGAGGTCGAGGAGGTCATGACGTATGCTTGAGGCAACCGGACTCATGGTCTTCTACGAGAACATGCTCGCCCTGAACAACGTCACTGTCCGGTGTGAAGATCAGCAGATCGTGGGAGTGTTCGGGGCCAACAGCGCGGGAAAATCCACCCTCATGTACACCCTGTCCGGTATCATGGAGGACATTCGCAAGAAGGAGGCCATGGCGGGGGGCGAGCGCATAACGGTCATGGGGGAAATCCGGTATTTGGGCAAGGACATCATGGGAATGAAGCCCAGCCGCCGGGCCAAGGCGGGAATTATCTTGTGTCCGGAGCGCCGGCGAATCTTCAAAGAGAGCAGTGTCCTTGAAAACCTCAAGATCGGCGGATACCTGGCTTCTCCGGCACAGGCGAAGGCGACGCTCGACTATGTGTTTACGCTCTTCCCCGCACTCAAGAATCTCAGCAAGCGGGTGGGCGGTTTCTTGAGCGGAGGCGAGCAGCAAATGCTGGCCATCGGAAGGGCGCTCATGGCCCAACCCAAGCTCCTTTTCCTCGATGAACCTCTATTGGGGCTCAGTCCGTTGATTCAGGCGACCCTCGTCCGGGCCACCAAAGTGATCAGAGATGAACAGCGAATCTCGGTGATGGTCACGGAACAGTATGCGCGACCTGTGCTCCCCATTGTGGATTATGCCTTCATTCTTGAAAATGGGGCCGCTGTTCTGGAGGGCACGAGAGAGGAATTGCTGAATAACCCGGATGTACGGTCGGCCTATTTTGGGGTTTAAGAGATTGCTGGAGTCAGTCGGCATATGAACCATCATCAAAACGA
>JARRPY010000389.1:1868-5441 GCA_037382425.1 Deltaproteobacteria bacterium | reverse complement strand
CGGCCCATCCACGCATATACGGTCTTGTATATATCCGTACTGATACCGGAGATAAACGCAAACTGGCCCATGAGAACGAAGAGGGGGATGACACTCAGGGTGTAGGACGAACCCTCAGCCAACGGCGTGATCCCCAGGATACTTAGACCGGATTGCCATCCCACGATGATACACAGCCCCAAAAATCCCACCAGGGCCATGGCCATGCCGATATACATCCCCAAGGCAAGCAGGGCGAACATCACGAGAATTCCGAGGATGCCGATGATTTCAGGGCTCATGAATCCACACTCTCCTCTTTATCTTCGAATAATCTCAAGAGGTCCCGGACATATTCAATGCACATCGCCAGGCACCCAAGAACCAGAAAAAAGACAAATGGATAGTGGGGGACGCCCAGATTGGGCGAGGCTTCTTTGAACTCAACCAGTTCAAGGGCTCTTAAAAACCCCATATATGTGATCAGGCCCATGAGGATCAGGCAGAGGGTATAATTAAACAGCGCAATGATTTTCCGGAGTTTTTTGGGAAAGAGCATGACCAGCAGATTCACGGAGACGTGGGCCTTTTTGGATTGCGTGTATGCCAGAAAGGAAAAGATCAGGATCAGGATCAGGAACTCGGTGAGTTCAAATGCGCCTAAGATCGGCGCATTGAAGAGGTAACGGCCCCCCACATCGGCCGTGGTCAGACACATCATGCCGAACAGCGAAAAGGCCCCGACATAGGCCAAGGCCGTGCTGATTCGCCCCAGTTTGTCTGAAACGGCCTTCATCCGCATGCGTTTTGTGGCCTCCTTTCACACTGCCGGAATGCAGAGGCGCAAGGTCCTGGGAGCAGGGCGAAATCACGGATGGCCCTGCTCCCGAATTTGATCCGGACCTGTGCCGTAGACTGCCGAAATGGTGATCGGTCTATTCACCGAGCAATTTCACCGCAGCATCGAGTACGGCTTTTCCCGGAAGCCCTCTCGCTTCCATGTCTTTGACCCATTCACCCCTGATGGGCATGGTCAGCTTCTTGAGCCGATTTCTCTCTTCGGAAGACATCTGAATGGCCTTCATCCCTTGTTTCATGCAGAGTTTTTTCATAATGGGCCGAACCTCATCATACACCCGGCCGGCCTCCTCGGACATGACCAGTCCGGTTGTTTGGTCGATGGCCTTTTTCAAATCATCCGGGAGGGAGTCAAATTTCTTTTTGTTCATGACCGCCATCATGGTCATGGTGTAAAAATCGGTCTCGGTGCCGTACTTTAGCAACTCGGCCAATTTGAACACGAAGTTGCCTTCCCAGGGAAGGACGGTCCCGTCCACAACACCTCTTTCGAGAGCGGTGTACACATCGGTTACCGGCATATTGACCGGAACCGCACCAAACAGTTTGAGGGCCTTGGTCACGTGTGGACTGGCGGTCCTGAATTTCAGGCCCTTGAAATCCTCGATGGTTTTTATGGGCCTTTCCACCGTATTGAATCCACCGGGGTCATGACAGAAAAGGGCCAGGACTTTTACCTTCCGGTACTCTTTCCTAAACTCAGGAAACTGCTCATAGACCTTCCACATGGCCACCGAGGTCTTCTGGGCCGATGGAATCATAAAGGGAAGTTCGAAAACCGACGTCATGGGGAACCGTCCGGGGGTATAGTCATGCAGGATATAGACGATATCCGCGATCCCCTTTTCCGCCAGGGCGTAATGATCGGGGGTTTTCCCCAGGGCCCCGCCGGGGAAGAAGGTCACTTTGACCTTTCCGTTCGTCATTTTGCTGAGCTTTTCGGCCCACGGCTCAAACACCTTTTTCTGCATGGTATGCTTTGGAGAAAAGGCCGTGGCGAATTTCAACTCGATGGTCTCCGCGTTCGCAAGCCCCGGAGTCAGAACCAGCGTGAAACCAAAAACCGCAACCCCTAACATCGCCCAGATTGTTGTCTTTTTCAACATTTTACCCTCCTTGTTCATCAAGATATTGTTTTCTGAGTTCCCGTTTCAAAATTTTACCGGCCGAGCTTTTGGGAAACGCGTTCACCATATGATATTCCTTTGGCACCTTAAACGGGGAAAGCCGCTGCTTTAAACGGGACGAAAGCACCGATGGATCGATGGCCATCTCGGGCTTGGGTATGATCAGAGCGATCACCCGCTCTCCCCATTCTTTGTCCGGGAGACCGATAACCGTGCATTCTTCCACTTCCGGAAAGGAATAGAGGATCTCCTCGATTTCCCTAGGATACACATTTTCACCGCCGGTGATGATCATGTCTTTCAATCGGTCTACAATATAGAGGTATCCATGGTCGTCAATCTGGCCGAGATCGCCGCTTCTGAACCAGTCGTCCCAGAAAACCGATGCCGTCTCTTCGGGCTGGTTGAGATACCCCTTCATGATGTTGCGACCGCGAATGCAGATTTCGCCTTCTTCCCCTGTGGCTTTAATATGCCCTTCCAGATCTCTGATCTGAACCTCCTCCCCGGAAACAGGGGTGCCGACCGAACCCACCACATGACGGTAATAATGGTTGTACGTCACCATGGAAGCACTCTCGGTCATGCCGTAGGCTTCATGAATCGAGAGCCCTGTCTCGTCTTTCCAGCGGCGCACGATTTCCGCTGCCATGCTGGCTGCGGCTGAAAAGCAATATCGCACGGACCCCAGTCTCTCTTTGATACGATCCAACGAGAGCAGACGAACATAAATCGTGGGGACCGCAAAAAGCTTGGTCACCCGTCCGGCTTTTATGGCATGTAAGACTTTTTCCATATCAAAGGTAGGGAGCAAGTCCAGACACCCTCCGCTCAATATGGTGGCGTTCATGATGTGCATCTGTCCGAAAACATGGTTGAAGGGGAGGAAGCAGAGGGCCCGGTCGTTTTCATTGGACCGCTCGTTAAAGACCACATTCTGGATAGCCGTGCTTATATTTTCGTGGGAGAGAGGGATAGCCGTGCTTATATTTTCGTGGGAGAGAAGAACGCCTTTTGGAATTCCGGTGGTGCCTCCTGTAAAGAGAATCGCCGCGGTATCCGACCGATCCCGCTCCGGGGCCTTGAACGCTCCTGTGCCGGTCTCGGCCAGCCGGTCAAGGTCCAGGTCGCCGCCCGGACAGATAATTCTTTCCAGCACGCCGGGCCGCTTCATGCCCTTCAGGTCGTCCAGCTTCTCTTCGTAGCTATACATGACCTTTGGGAGCGAGTCGTTAATGGAGAGGGCCAACTCGCTGGGTTTCAGAAGACTGGACATGGTCACGGCCACTGCGCCCACCTTTAAGACGCCGAAATAGAAAGCCAGCCAGTCACCTGAATTGGGGGCGCACAGGCCGATGGGATCCCCCGGCTGGACCCCCAGGCGAATCAGTGCCGTAGCGATGCGATTTGCCCGCTCATTGAGCTGGGCGTAGGTGGTTTCGGAGCCACCCTCGCTGATAACCGGGCGGGACGGGAAAAAACACGCCGAACGTTCCAGATTCCTTGCGATATTCATGCTTACGAAAGCCCAGTGGTTACCGGATACGGGACTCACCCATCAGGGGTTTATCCCAGAATGTCGAGATGCGACGCCACCCCGTTAAAAGAC
>JARRPY010000389.1:0-1796 GCA_037382425.1 Deltaproteobacteria bacterium | reverse complement strand
CTTTTTTTCAGAGTCGAATCTTTTCTTCCGGGAACGGTCATGACGAATTTCAAGCCCATCAAGCACTCGAAGGGCTTTGAGAATGTGTTCGTACTGCCGAAGAAATAAAAATGCGCTCAACATGGGCGAGTTTATTTGGTCTTAGGTTTCGGTCTCTGGCCGGGAAGCGTGACAGGGCACATTCGGCCCGTCTGGTTGACGCGGTCAAGGTTTTCAGGTTTAATTGTCTGCGCTTTCGATTGTCATGAAGGAGAGGAGAGCGGCTAAATGAACCAGTTCAAACCCATTAAGCATTCCCGGGTATACGAGGATGTTCTCCTCCAATTAAAGGATGCCATCTTTTCCAGACGGTTCAAGGCGGGGGACAAACTCCCCTCGGAGCGAGAACTCACGGCCCAGTTTCAGGTGAGTCGGGGCGTCATCCGAGAAGCCATAAGGGCTCTGGAATTGGGCGGCTTCGTGGCCATCCGGCAGGGACCGGCCGGCGGCGCCTTTGTGACAGACCTTACATTCAACCAAGTGGGCAATGCCTTTCTGGATCTCTTTCTGGCAAACAAGTTGTCCATGAAAGAAGTGGCACGGGTGCGCCTCCACATCGAGCCCGAGGTGGCGCGAATGGCGGTGAGGAATATTTCCGGCTCCGGTACGGAGCGCATCCGGGAGGCAGAGGCGGAAGAGCATCTGGCTTTTCATTCCTATCGAGATCGGGTCGACAGGCTTACCCGGGTGCACACCATCCTGGCGGCGATGTGCGGCAACCACTTCTTTGAGGCCATCGTCAAATCCATGCTCCAGGTGACCGCAGAAGTCGTCCTAGCGGTGGACCCGGATCACGACCCGGATCACGATACCCTTCATGGCCCGGGAGAGCACATCGCTATCGTGGAGGCGGTCATTGCAGGGGATGGGGACGGCGCGGCAGAGGCCATGACGGTCCATCTGAAACGCTTCGCCGACGATCTTGTGGCCATGGAAACAATCTATCGACAGCGGTTCTTGTAAAGGATAGGCAAAACGATCCAGATACCTGCCGCCTAATGCTGAAACGACTTGCCGCAGCGTATATTCAGGCTCGTCTGGTATTTTCAGTTTAAGTAATGCGGATTGTTGTCATAAATAAAACCGTATCTCGTCGCACAACGGGCGCCTCTTTCACTTCCGTAATTTTTTTGAATCTCTCAGTTGAGCTTCCCTAAACAAATGGAATTCAATGCTTTTGACAAGTCAATCTTTAGCCCGAGCAAAATAACTAATCTTAAGTATCGTTTGGCCACGAAGCTCATTTATAAACCGGCCGTCACCCGCCTGAACGTCCCCATAATTGCCGTAACGGGCACCAATGGCAAAACCACCGTCACCAGATTATTAGAAAAGGTCTATCTCGATGCCGGGTATAATGTCGGAACCTGTACCACCGATGGGGTCTCGCACAATGGCGCGCTATTTTTGAGTGGAGATTTGAGCTGGGGATACGGGGCATGGAAAGCGGCGCAGTGCCCGGATGTCGATTTATTGATACTCGAAACCGCACGAGGCGGAATCATCCGCTACGGTATGGGGTTTAGAGAATGCCAAGTGGGTGTTGTGACGAATCTATTCGAAGATCATTTGGGTTTCGATGGCGTAGACAGTCTAGAGCAGATGGCGGATGTAAAATCAACCATCCCCATCCATACCCACCGGGAAGGGTCGATTATTTTAAATGGAGATGATGCCGATGTTCGGAGGATGGTCGACAGAAGTCCTGCCAGTCCAATATATTTTGTTACTGGAAATGGTCATGAGGAGTTTGAAAA
>JARRPY010000388.1:0-3125 GCA_037382425.1 Deltaproteobacteria bacterium | reverse complement strand
GGATCGTATCGAGTGTCTTGCTGATATGGCCGCCGGTGGACAAATCCATTACCGTATCCGTACCGGCCGCGATGGATGCGTTTAGCTTTTCCAGTTCTTCGTCGAGGTCCGCTCGATCGGAAGACGTGCCGATGTTGGCATTTACCTTCACGAAAAGCCCTTCGCCCACACCACAGGGAGCCGCTTGCCCCCCTGAAGGGTTATGAGGGATGACCACCCGGCCGGCCGCCACCTGATCTTTGAGCCATTGGGGGTCCACCCCTTCTTGTTCTGCCACGATTTTCATCTCCGGAGTCACCACCCCGGCCCTTGCCTCACTTAACTGCGTCATCCTTCCTATCCTTTTCTACTCAGAATTTGCCGCCTCATCCGGGAAGCATTCGTCTTCTAAACTTTAAATTTTCTCATATTCATCACAACCTTTGCAATGTTTAATTTGGAAATATCCTGTGAGCATCGAGGCGGCCGCGTCCTCATCACAGATTACACTTGAAAGAGCGCGCGTCATTAGGTAGCTTGGCTTCTGATCCGAAAGAGTGCTTCACATTAGAGAAGATGAGACAACCTGTTTTCATGAGCATCAACATCGGCATAATTGTCCTGGCGGCCCTCCTGCTCCCGATTCTCCTTTTTGTTGAAACAAGGGAGAAGCGAAAAGGCCTCGTCCCCGTCAAAACATCCCTTTCCCTACTTTTTGTCCTGACAGCCGTGGGACAACCCCATGCGGACCCGGCCTATTATGCGCTACTCCTCCTGGGACTCATCTTCTGTCTGGGAGGAGACGTCTGCCTCGCCCTGCCCCAGCCGAGCATGTTTCTCATGGGACTGATTTCCTTCTTCATCGGCCATATTTTTTATGCCGTTGGTTTTTTCCATCTCTCCTCAGTCAGTGTATGGACTTTAGCCATCACCATTTGCTTCCTTTTCATCGGCGCGGGCATAACCATCTGGCTGGTGCCCCATCTGGGTCCCATGAAAGGACCGGTTCTGGCCTATATGGGGGTCATCACCCTCATGGTGTCCGGGGCCGCGACCGTACTCGGTGATTCGGCCCTACCCTTGCGTGGACGCATATTTGTTTTTCTAGGGGCATTGTGTTTCTACGGCTCCGACGTGTTTGTGGCCCGAGACCGCTTCATCAAAAAGCAAGCCCTAAACCGACTCCTGGGGTTGCCCCTCTATTACACGGGACAATTTTTGCTGGCCTTTTCAGTGGGGTTTGTGGGATAAGGGCCGTTAAAACAGACAGATAACATGAACCCCCTATCAGAGAATCCTCCGCATATGGTAAGCAAAGATAGCCGGTGGATGAAAAGAACATAAAGCCGCCCTGAACCATGACCATCACTTTAAAACAAAACATGCTCTCCATCGTGGGGATTATGGCCCTCTGCTCGCTGTTGGGGTGCGTGGTGCTGATCCACAATGCCCATCGAATCGGCACCAATCTCAAAACAGAGACCCGTCGCCACATCCAATCGCTCATCGGGAAAAACGCCCAGCGGATCGAATCCACCATGCGGTTAATGGAGAAAAATGCCGACGACCTGGCCACTGCGGGGGAGGCCTTTTACCGCATTTGCGAGAAGAACCAGGTGGACATCACCGACACCATCAAAAGCTACCTGATCCACAACTTCCAAAAACTGCCCGACGCCGTCGGCGGCGGCCTGTGGTATGAACCCCTTGTCATGCTCAATAAGCCCCGTTACGGTCTTTATGCGTACAGAGAAAAGGACCGGGTGATGTTTACGTGGGACCTGAACACGCCCGCATACGACTATCACTCCCAGGGGTGGTACCGCCTGGCCATCCCGGAAAAATGGGACCGTTCAAAACATCGGCCCAAGCGGATCTACTGGACAAATCCCTACATGGATGAAGCAGCGACTCAGGCGCTTATGATCACAGTGGATGCCTTGATGACGGATCCCACAAAGGGCATTATCGGCATGTCCACCGTGGACTTCAGTCTCGAAGATCTGAAAAAACAGGTGGCCAGAATGACCGTCACCCCCCATTCCCTTCCCTTTGCAGTGGACACATCGAGTGGGCGCTTGATTGCCTACCCCGCCGATCCCGGAAAGCTGATGCAGCCGGTCTCCGATCTGGGTTGGAGCAGGGCGCTGACCTCCCTTGACAGCCTCACCCCAGGAGTGGTCAATGAAAAGTCTCTCACCATGGACAAAGACACGTTTTCTCTGTTTTATGCAGCCACGGGCACGGGGATTACCGTGGGAATACTCTCACCGGAAAAAGAGCTTTATGCCAGTATTCACCAACTCAATCAGGCCAACCTGGCCACTTCCATAGCCGTGATCGCCGTCCAAGTTATCCTCTTTCTCCTGGTGGCCCTCTTTATGGTACGGCGTGTCTGCAACCCCATCACAAAACTCACCGACGTGGCCCAACAGATCGCGGACGGAGACCTTCAACGGTCGTCAACGTCTCTGGCCGCCCTTCAAGGAAAGGGGTTTAAGGTCAGGCGGGACGAGACGGGCCGTCTGATGAATGCATTTAAGGAAATGGGTGCGAAGCTCAACACACTGCTCTCACAGGTCCAGGCGGCAGGGAACCAGGTGGCCGCCTCATCCAATGAAATTGCCACGTCATCCACACACCTGGAGGACACCATCAGCCATCAAGCCACCTCCGCTGATCAGGTCAGCACATTTTCTAAACAGATATCCGGAACCGTGGATTCCCTGACCCAGACCATGAACACCGTCAACGAGGCGGCATCCGGGACGGCCTCGCTGGCGGAAACCGGGCAAGAACGGCTTCGCGAGATGGAGGGTACCATGCAAGAGGTGCTGGACGGAGCGGTCTCCATCTCTGATAAATTTCAGGAGATCAAGGAAAACGGGGAAGCCATCAGCACCATCGTGACCACCATCACCAAAGTGGCCGATCAGACCAATCTCCTTTCCCTCAACGCGGCCATCGAGGCTGAAAAGGCAGGAGAGTATGGGATGGGATTCTCCGTCGTGGCCAGCGAAATTCGGCGACTGGCGGATCAGACATCCGTGGCCGTGCTGGACATTGAAGAGATGGTGAATCGAATGGCGGCTTCCGTCACGACCGGCGCCGCCGAGATGCAAGCCTTTTCTCAGGGCGTGGGCAAC
>JARRPY010000387.1:0-3662 GCA_037382425.1 Deltaproteobacteria bacterium | reverse complement strand
CGGACCGCTTCAGACCCTGGCCTTCACCCCGGTGATCCTCCCCGTGTATGAGGATATCAACGACGAATTCGGGCAGACCGGCTACGTGAATGTGGCCGCCAAACTCTACGCCCTCCTCTATGACACCGACCTGGATCTCCTCTTCTTTACGGGGGACAGCCGGACCACCCGATGGGGGTTTGACTTCTCCAAGAATCTGCTCACCAACCTGGAGATTCACGGGGAACTGGCCTGGACCCAGGATTTCCCTGAGATGACCTTTCTGGAAGACGGTCAGGTCGTAACCCATGAATCCAATGTCTGGAGCTATCTATTGGGGCTCCGGTACCTGACCGAAACGGACCTGACCGCCATCTTCGAGTACTATCACAACGGGGAAGGCATCGAAACGGACGATCTCAAAAACATGTTCGCCTACATCAACGGAGCCTATGACACCTACAAACGGACCGGAAACCGCTCTTTGTTCGGCCCCATCAACCGGCTGACCAAGGAGGGATTTTCCTGGCGAAATCCCCTTGAGGACTACTAAAACTAACTCATGCTCACCCAGAAATAGCCTTTTGACAACCAATAAATCACAAAGTCCTAAACTACAAACGAGGACATAAACGACTGGAGCTTCAAACTCATACCCGAACTCAACTACAGCCCCATCACCAACCTGGAGCTGCGGCTCAGGGCCATTGTGCCCGTGGGAGGAGAGCAGACCGAGTATGGTGAAAAGCAGAGCGACTGGCAGGTGCAGTTCCGGCTCCGGTATTTCTTCTGATTTTATCATTTTTTTCTTGACACCCAAGTTCTCTGCAGATATTTTTGTGGTGAGCACTCAGTATAAAAATCCTATCCTAAATTATGGCCAAGAAAAAGCAGTCCATACTCCATGCGGCGACGTTTCTGTTCGCGGAAAAGGGGTTCAACGAGACCTCCATCGCAGAGGTCGCACGGATCACCCAATCCGCGGAAGGCACCATCTTCTACCATTTCAAGACCAAGAACGATCTGTTTTTGGCGGTATTGTCCAGCGTGAAGCAAGGTATTTCCAGGGAGTTCGAAGCGTATCTCGGCACAAGGCGGTTCGATACCGGCCGGGAAATGATGGACGAGGTAATCGCCTTTTTCTTCTATCTCGCCGCACATCATGAGGAGTGGTTTATGCTGATTCAGCGCCATTATGCCTATGAATTGGCCAGGACCAACGTGGAGTGCCGGGGACATCTGGAGGCCATCTTCAACACCTTGATCGACCTGTTCGAAGCGGCCATTTTCCGGGGTCAGGAAGATGGCTCCATCGGATCGCTTCCTACGCGAAAGACGGCCCTGGTCCTCTTCTCCATGGTCAATGGTCTGGTCTGGTTCAAGTTCCACGATCTATACGACCCGGCGAGCCTTTATGAGGAACTGCAACGGGCCTGCCACAGAATATTATCAACCGGCACCGGTTGAGAAGGGAGAGATTGCCCCTATGCTGACTCGAGTTTTCCCCTTTCTGCTCTGGTTCAAGGGATACAAGCTGACCCATCTGCGGGTGGATGCCATTTCGGGTCTCACCGTGGCCCTGGTGCTCATTCCCCAATCCATGGCGTATGCCCAACTGGCCGGGCTGCCCCCCTATTATGGATTGTACGCCTCATTTTTGCCCCCCATGATTGCGGCCCTGTTCGGGTCCAGCCGGCAATTGGCCACGGGACCGGTGGCCGTCGTCTCTTTGATGACCTCGGCATCTCTGGAACCCCTGGCCACCGCAGGGAGCGAGGGCTATATTGCGTACGCCATCCTCCTGGCCCTGACCGTGGGGGTGTTCCAGCTGGCCCTCGGGTTGCTGAGGCTGGGGCTGGTGGTCAATTTTCTGTCCCACCCGGTGGTGAACGGGTTTACCAACGCGGCGGCGTTGATCATCGCCTCTTCCCAGCTTTCCAAGCTTTTCGGCGTCCACGTGGATAAGGCCCTGCACCACTATGAAACCATTCTCCGGGTGTGTCAGGCGGCGATTCATTATACCCACTGGCCGACCCTCTTCATGGGCGTGCTCGCCTTTGCCCTTATGTACGGTCTCAGGCGAATCTCGCCAAAGATCCCCAATGTGCTGGTGGCGGTAGCCGTCTGCATCATCCTTTCCTGGGCCACCGGATTTGAACACGACACGCGGGTCGATATCTCGGCCATAAAGGTTCCGGAGGCCGTGGAATGGATACATGATTTCAACCGTGCGGTGAAAAAAATTCCCGTTTTAAGTGAAGAACGGGCCCATCTGAGCAAAGTTTTCGATGAGGCCAAAGCCGCAAAGGATGTCTTTGCTGAAATCGATGCCCGACATGACCTGGCTGTGGTGAACGCCAAAATCGAGCGACTCAAGCATCAGGCGCATACAGACCGAAGCCGGCTCAGGAACCTGCTGCTCGAGGGGGTCGAGAGGCCGGACGGGGGTCTGCAGTTTTATCCCGAAGGCGCCGTCCAGGAAAAGGGTGACGGCCGGACCTGGCGTATCAAGGTGGGTAATCGGCCCCTCAACAGGGAAAACCTCTTGATGGTCGGTGGCGGCGACGTGGTGGGGACGATTCCCAAGGGGCTTCCGTCTTTGACCGTTCCAAACCTGAATCTGAAGGTGTTTTTGCACTTGTTGCCTTACGCGGTGATCATTTCGCTATTGGGGTTTATGGAGGCCATCTCCATTGCCAAGGCCATGGCGGCCAAGACCGGACAGCGCCTGGACGCAAACCAGGAACTCATCGGGCAGGGCCTGGGAAACATTGTCGGCGCTGTGGGCAAAAGCTATCCCGTATCCGGGTCCTTTTCCAGGTCGGCCGTCAATCTTCAGGCCGGCGCCATATCGGGTCTGTCCAGCGTCTTCACCAGCCTGGCGGTGGTGATCGTTCTGATGTTTTTCACGCCGCTCTTATACAACCTTCCCCAAGCGGTGCTCGCCGCGGTCATTATGATGGCGGTCATCGGGCTGGTGAATGTCACCGGTTTCGTTCACGCCTGGCGGGCCCAGTGGTATGACGGGGTGATTTCCGTGCTCACGTTCATCTGTACCCTGGCCTTTGCGCCCCATCTGGACAAAGGGATTATGATCGGGGTGTTTCTCTCTCTCCTCGTCTTTTTATATAAGAGCATGCGGCCCAAGATCGAATCGCTTTCAAGACACGAAGACGAGGCATTCAAAAGCTCTTTTGCCCATCAGCTCGCCGAGTGCCGCTATGTGGATCTCGTTCGGTTTTCCGGGCCCCTTTTCTTTGCCAATGCCAGCTATCTCGAGGACAAGATCAATGACCGCCTCATGACCAAGAAAGATCTCAAGCACATCGTCATTGCCGCCAACGGCATCAACGACATGGATGCGTCAGGAGAAGAGGTCCTGTCCTTATTGATTGACCGGGTGCGCAGTGCCGGCGTGGACATCTCTTTCAGCGGCATCAACGAGGCGGTTACGGAGGTGTTGAACCGCACGTACCTGTTGGAAAAAATCGGTACCGATCATATATTTCCCACCATGGAGCAGGCGATCTGCGCGGTTGAGGAAGAGGCCCATAGAGGCGGTGAGGAGGAAAACTGCCCCTTGACGACGGTCTGCCGACTCACACATCATTTCGATAATTAAGGAGGGTTCCCATGCCTGTAATCACCATTTTCAGCAGTGTGTTCTGCCGCCAGGAACCGGT
>JARRPY010000386.1:0-3155 GCA_037382425.1 Deltaproteobacteria bacterium | reverse complement strand
GGGTGGAGCGTGCAAGGGGAATGACCATGGGGTTCCATCGCATCCGCTGTTCTGGTAGAGGGCGTTTCGCAGTTTGCTTTTTTCCGACGGATTAGGAGAATATCGGCCTCCTTTTTCTTGGACAGTAGTTGTCTTTTGTGAAAAAGGAGGCCGAAAAAGGTTCTATAAAAAAATTCTTGCGGTAAACAGCTCATGCTCGTCGGTCTGCTCCTCATCGGAATGGAGTAGCCGAAGACGATCAGTCTGCTCGCAGGTAGTCGCCTAATGCATCCTCCAGTAGTTTTACCGCCTGGGTGGAATTCGTCTCATTTCCGTATTGGAGTCTTGCTCGTTGGAATATTTGTTCAATGAGACCGCCCAGCTCCAGAGGGACATCAAATTCACGACCGAGCTGGTAGGCAAGATTCAGATCCTTGCATGCCAGGGCCAGGGAGAAACCGACGTCATAGGTTCCGTCAAAGACCAGCGGCATTTCCGTTTCAATGGTGTAGCTGGTTCCTGAACTGGCCCGTATGCCGGCAAAGAGCGCCTGAAGATCGATCCCCGCTCTTTGTCCCAACAGGAATGCCTCTCCAGCCAGTATCAAATGGCCCAAAGCCAGCAGGTTGGAAATGACTTTTACCACACTTTCGCTTCCCAGAGGGCCCATATAGAGGACTTCCCCTCCCATCACCTGCAATATTTCCAAGTGGGAATCGAAAACTTCTTTTTCACCCCCTACAAGGATGGTTATTCCGCCCTCCTTGGCCAGGGCCAGACCGCCTGTCACGGGGGCCTCAAGACAGGAGATGCCTTTTTCCCCTGCTATTTTGCCAAGCCGTTGTACTTCTTTCGTATTGGTGGTTGACATGTCTATCCAGGTGCAACCGGGACGCAGACCCGCAATCAAACCGTTTTCCCCCTCCGCCACTGCCTGCACCTGGGGAGGGCCGGGAACCGAGGTGATTACGGTGTCTGAAAGTTCCGCGACTGCACGTGGGCTGTCTGCCCATTGGGCGCCGGAGGCAATCAGTCCCTCAGCGGCTTCACGCCTGAGGTCGTGAACAGTGACAGGATAACCCGCATTGACGAGATGCCCGGCCAGAACTGAACCAATGTTTCCAAGTCCAATAAATCCAATTTTCATTATTTCGTTTCCTCCAATTTACATAGATATGTTCTTCAGTCATAAAAAAGGTCGCACCCAGTGCAGAAGGGTGTTCGATCTCCGTAAATGGGAGTTCTGTCATGAGAAAAATCCACGGCTCTGCAGGGTGCGACTTTTTTCTACGCGAACCACCAACGCTCGGAAAGTCTCTGCCCGTCCAGCTCCAGGTTTCCCGCAAAACTAACGTGTTTGAGCTTTGTTGTTGCTGCTTCCACAATGTTTGCGAACATGGGAATGATAACCCCACCCTGATCACTGACAAGACGCTGCATCTCCCCGTACATTTCGCGACGCTTCTTTTTGTCAAGTTCGGAACGCGCTTCAATCAGAAGTTTATTGAAACGCTCATTTTTCCAAAACGTGTCATTCCAGTTGGAACTTGCACTGTAGGCAGTGGAGAACATCGGGTCAGGAGTTACGCGACCAGCCCAGTAGCACATGCACCAAGGCTTTTTCAACCAGACATTGTCCCAATACCCGTCGTTCGCTTCACGAACAACATCGATCTTGATGCCGGCTTTTGCAGCACTTTCCCGCACCAGAAGGGCCGAGTCAACGGCACCGGCAAAAGCAGCCTCAGCAGCATGCAGCTTAAATGTATGACCCAGTTGACCAGCCTTTTTCCTCAAGAACTTAGCCTTGTCGGGATCATATTTCCGCTGGGGAAAATCAGCTTCGGTGGCATGAAACGGATAGGTGGGGCCGATGGGCTGGTCATTTCCCAGGGTGCCGTATCCACGGAGGATTATTTTCAGCATTTGATCTCGATCTACCGCAAGCTTCAGTGCCATCCTGACATTGACGTCATCAAAGGGGGCGATATCTGTTCGCATGGGCATCGAGTAGTGGAGTGGGCTTGCAGCCCGTACAATCTGGATGCCGGGCATTTTTTTCAAGAAACGGACGGTTTTGAGTTCACAGCGATCCATAACGTCAATCTGCCCTGTCTTAAGGGCATTTGTCCTGGCATTGACGTCCGCAATATGGAGGGTGAGCACCTCGTCAAAATGAGCGCGACCATTTTTCCAATAGTTTGGATTTCGCTTGGTCGTCGCCTTGACACCCGGCTCGTGTTCCACGAGACTGTACCCCCCCGTGCCGATACCCTTTTCAAATTCCCGGCCTGTTGTATCCGCCGGAAAAATGACGAGGTGATAGTCGCTGGTGATGTAGGGAAAGTCAGCGTCACCCCCTTTTAGGGTAAAAATGACGGTATACTTGCCATCTGCCTTTATGTCCTGGATTGGTGCAACAATACTCTTGGCCGCCGATTTCGATTTTTCGCCTCGATGATGATTGAATGAGTAAATGACATCTTCGGCAGTAAAGGATTTTCCATTGTGAAACTCAACACCTTTTCGGAGTTTGAATGTCCACTTGGTGGCATCCGGGGAAGATTCCCAGCTTTCAGCAAGCTCGGGAACGGCATTGCCCTTGTGGTCTACTTCAACCAGACAATTGCGAAGTTGAAAGTTGATAAAGACCGGCATGGTGCTGGCGAGTGTCGCCGGATCCAATGAATCAGTGGTTGCGCCGCCGGTGGCACCTACCCGCAACCGTCCTCCTCTCTTGGGTTTTGCAGCAAATGCAGCATTCGTGAAAAGAGCCGGGGACACGGCAGCGGCAAGACCTGAAGCGGCAGCGCGTGCCAGGAATTCACGCCGACTGATCTTGCCCATTCTTAATAAATTTGCCAGTTTATCTAATGCAGTCATAATTTCCTCCTCTCAATATTTTTTGTGAAAGATGAATGGTGTTATATACTAACCATCCCAGCCTAGACAGGAACAGCCCCGTGTTCCACGGTGAGAGCGACGACATCCCGAGCATCCACTTCTCTTGACGGGATACCCTTTTGTACCGCAAGAGATGCAGCAGCACCTGCAGCCTGCCCCATAGCCATACAGGTACACTGGGCACGAATACCGGCGAGAGCCATTCTGTCAGCGGAAATGATCCTTCCTGCTACTAAAATTCTTGCACTTCCCTTTGGGATGAGGGCCCTGAA
>JARRPY010000385.1:0-4918 GCA_037382425.1 Deltaproteobacteria bacterium | reverse complement strand
GTTATGAGTACATCTCATGAAATCAAAGAGCGAGTGAACTCGGGCCAGAAATCCAAATGCCAACACTTTTGAACGATACCAAAAAATTAAGTGAATTCAGCGGTAACCTGGAGAGGGATTATGCGTTGAACATGATGGTGGGCACGTCACAACATCCTTTGATGGCGGCTACGGCGCGATCCACATGGCCGGTCTGAAACACGCCCACGATGGAAGCCACAGAGCAGCCCAGGCCGAAGAGATCCACCTGTGCGCGATCGAATGCATCCAGAATATCCTCTGCAATCCCATATCGATCCCCGAAATGGGGTCCGTTCATGGTAAACAGCGTCACAGGATAGTTTTTGACCGCCACACCGTGGTGGGTCATGCCCCAAATGGTGTCGTCGAATTCGTGACCCGCGGGAAGGCAGAAAAGAAAGTGAAACAATGCGTCTCGGGTCGGTAGGGATATGAGAAAGGTCAGGAGCTGGCCGGCCTTGCTGAAGGCCTTAAAGGCTTGACCCATTTGTCCCAATTGATGGCTTTCAAAAGTTACATCCAGCAATTCCTGGGTTTTGTGGAGCCCCAGGCCGTAGACCTTGGGCCGCTTTTCCCGATAAGAGGCGATCACCTCCTTGAACAACGCCTCCTTGCCCTTTTGCGCCAGCTTCCAATCGACCGCGGTACGATATGAACTGATATGAAAGGGTCCAAACATGGCCGCTACGGCTTTATCAACGGACGCCTCATCCAATACTACGGATATGGCGGAATGGGAATTGGCCAGCGCCAGGGGCCGGATATCCC
Source organism: Deltaproteobacteria bacterium (assembly GCA_037382425.1). GTDB lineage: Bacteria > Desulfobacterota > DSM-4660 > Desulfatiglandales > Desulfatiglandaceae > JAIPDZ01. Next base: position 4,129 of record JARRPY010000385.1, on the reverse strand, counting down.
GTCCCCCTAATGCGTCCAGCAACGTACCGAGCACCAGGGGGTCGCTCTTGTGGGGAAACAGGGATAAAACGCCCGCCTCCCGCATCCTCGCTTCACACGGTTCCAAGGACTGCTTAAGAGCGTCTTCGATCCGGGGCACATCCCGCATCTCTACCACAAAATGCACACCCGGAGCCGAACCGAGGCCACCTACGGTGAGAAAGGGGAGATTGATTTCCCTGGCCGAGAGCACATGGCAAAGCCGCGTGGCGAAGGTGTCATCTCCTGCCGGGCCGATGAGGGAGACCCACATCACATCGTTTAATATTTTGAATCCCCCGAGTCTCGGTGAATCGCTCATTGGACCCCGGCCAGCGAAAAAAAGGAAGGATGGATTACAGAAGCGAGGTGACGACCCCCCATAATCCTTCGGTATCTATCGGTTTTGCGATATACTCATCCGCCTCCGTGGCCATACCGTCGGCGTGCGTATAGGTGGTGGTGGGCACCGCCTCTCCCACTGCAGTCAGGAGGACTACGGGGATGTCCTTGGTTTCTTCATTTGCCTTTAATTCGGCACACACCACATATCCGTCCTTCCTGGGCATCATGATGTCCAGTATAACCAGATCGGGCCGGCGCTCCTTTATGGATTCCTCTCCTTCGATCCCATCGTAGGCCCGGCCCACTTCACATCCCTTGCTTTCCAGCATCATGGCCACCGTCTCCACCAGATCGGGGTCGTCGTCCACCACCAAAATATACTTCTTTTCCATATTAACCTCCTCTCATGGATCACGCATTGTTGGAGATATGGTTCTTATCACCAAAGGTGTCAGTGTTCGAGTTATAGTAGCCGGAGTGTTCGGGGCTTTCCTGACACCCCATACCTGGAACCTGAAACCTCTTTAATGCCCCCTCACTTTATTGCCGATAACGATCTGGATTGCAACACAAGACTTCAGGAAACCTGGGGTCTGGGATACATGGGCCTGTTTTTCTTTGGCGACCCCGCTCATTCGTTTGACCACGTCATCGGGCACATCCATGCCCGGCACCCGGTTTTTCATGTACTTGGCCATACCGGCCGATTTAAACGGGGTCACCCCGGCCAAGATATGGACCTTTTCATGAAGCCCCCGATCGCGGGCCTGCTTCATCCATTCCTCGAACTTATCCAGATTGTAAATACACTGGGTCTGGATGAATTCCGCCCCTGCAGCCACCTTCTTGGCCAGCCGCGGAATCCGGATCTCAAAGGGGTCTGCAAAGGGGTTGGCGGCGGCGCCCACGAACATCCGGGGCGGCCGTTTAATTTCGTCTCCGCCCAGGAATTTCCCCTCATCCCGCATGTAGCGCGCCGTTTGAATCAATTGCATGGAATCCAGATCAAACACGTTCTGACCCTGCGGGTTGTCCCCGAACTGTTGGTGATCCCCGGAAAGGCAAAGCATATTATAGATGTCAAAGGAGGCCGCACCCAGGATATCGCTCTGAAGCGCAATCCGGTTTCGGTCCCTCACCACCATCTGTAAAACCGGCTCAAGCCCCATCTGTTTGAGATGGATACACGCCGCCAGGCTGCACAGACGGGTCACACTGGTCTGGTTGTCCGTGATGTTGATGGCGTCCACATAATCCTTGATCAGTTCCGCCTTTTTGGTGATGACCTCGGGATCGCTTCCTCGCGGGGGCCCGCACTCGGAGGTAACGGCCAGTGCGCCGGAATCCAGGATCTTCTCAAGCTTGCTCGGTGTTTTGGTGCTCATTGTCTCACATCCTCCCTGACCACTTTTCTCGGACCACCCGCCCGTTCCGTCGACCAGTCCTTGACCGGTGCAATCTGTTCATAGTCATCCAACCGGTCCAGTTCCTTGAGGCGATCGACAATCAACTGCCAGGCGCAGTCCAGGTCCTTGCTGATTTCGCACTTTCCGTTGGACGATCCCCCGCATGGGCCGTTCAAGAGCCGCTTGGCGCATCGGGATATGGGGCATATGCCGGCTGTCTGGCCCAGGATACACTGCCCGCACCCCTGACAGCGCTCGCTCCACACGCCCCGCTCTTCGGTCACGCCCATGAAGCAGGTGTTGACACCGGGATAGACCGGGGTGTGGAAATATTTCTCCGCCATAAACTGGATCCCTGCCCCGCAGGCCAGTGAGAGGACCGCATCATACTGATCAATCCGGTCCCGGATCTCCTCCAGATATTCGTGATCGCACTGCCGCTCCAGTGTCACCTCGTCGATCTCCATTTTTTTACCCTGGTTCATGAAATACATGCGCAGGGCGGAGGCCAGCACACCCACCTCCTTTTTCCCCCCGGCCTCACAAACCGTGACGCACTCGTTACAGCCCACGAGAAGAATTTTCTCGTAATCCTTTATCATATCGATGATCTCTTCGATGGGCTTCTTGTCCGCGACAATCATATGACATACCCTCCTCTTCTCAACTTGCGGCGTTGCGCTTGCGCCGGTAAACCGTCATGCCGCCAGTTTTTCTTTTGCTTTCTTAATGGGATTCGGCCCCAGGGTTTGAATCTTCTCGGTCATCTCCACTGCATACTCTGCAAACCGGGGGCCTTCTCCGGAAGAGAGGTTGAACATCTTGACCCGCTCCCCGCCGATGCCCACCTTGTCCAATAGCTTCTGGGCCTGCGCCACCCGCTTGCGGGCCCGGAGGTTGCCGTTTTCGAACCGGCAGTCTCCCTCCATGCAGCCGACCACGTACACGCCGTCGGCCCCCTTTTCAAAGGCCCTCAGGATGTGGAGCACGTCCACTTTTCCCGTACAGGGCACCCTCACGATTCGGATGGTGTCCGGATACCTAAGTCGCATGGAACCTGCCAGGTCCGCAGCGGTGTATCCTCAGAAATTACAACAGAAGGTAACGATAATCGGTTGAAATTCTTCCATTATAATACTCCTTCGAGTAACGCGTCCACTTTGCTGAGAACCTGGTCATCTTCATACCAGTTCAGTTGAATGGCCTTGGCCGGGCACTCGGATGCACAGATACCGCAGCCGTGACACAGGGCCTCATCGATTTCGCTGACGCCCTCTTCGTTGATGCGCGGCACACCGTAGGGGCACGCCCGTACACAGATCAGACACGCCGCACACCGGTCCTGATCCACCCGAGCGGTGACCGCAGAAAGACGGATCTCGGACTGAGACAAAAATGTGCCGGCCCGGGAGGCCGCCGCCATGGCCTGGGAAATGGCCTCGGACATGAGTTTGGGCCCATGGGCGGTCCCGCACAAGAAGATCCCTTCATTGGCCAGGTCCACCGGTCTCAGCTTGACATGGGCCTCTATAAAATAGTGATCGTCATTCCTGGGGAGTTTGAGGATGGAGGCCAGTTCATCCGTATCCTCGGCCACCATGCCCGCACTCAGAACAAGCCGATCCGCACCGACCTGGATGTCCCGATCGAGCACATGATCCCGGAAGGTGACCTGGACTCCCTCATCCGTCGTCGCCACTTTTGGCGGATTCTCCTGGTCATACCGGCAGAAGATGACGCCCTGACGCCTGGCTTCCGTATAGTATCCTTCCAATAGCCCATACATGCGCATATCCCGATACAGGATGTAGACATCCGCATCCGGATTGAGGGCCTTGATGTGAAGGGCGTTTTTCACCGCACTCTGACAGCAGATCCGTGAGCAGTTGGGGTGCTCCTCATTCCGGGAGCCCACGCACTGAATCATGACCACCCGGTTCAAGTCTTCTGCGCCTTTCACCTCCAGCCGCTTGCCCAGGGCGAGTTGGGTCATCACCCGGGGATCCTCACCGTAGAGATACTCCTTCGGTGTATATTCCCGGGCCCCGGTGGCCAAAATCACCACGCCGTGATCGATCTTTCGTTCATACATCCCCGGGCCCACCATGATCTCGGTGGTAAAGTTGCCCTTAAACCCGGAAAACCCGACGATCAGAGAATTGGTAAGGACCTCCACTTTGGGGTGCTGGGTCACCCGATCCACCAGTGCGAGGATATATTTCTGGATATCCACCCCTTCGATGGTGGTGGTAAGGTCTCTCGAAAGCCCGCCCAGTTGGCCTTCTTTTTCCCCAATCACCACATCGAAGCCTTGATCCGCCAAACCGACGGCCGCGTTCATGCCTGCCACCCCGCCACCG
>JARRPY010000384.1:0-3164 GCA_037382425.1 Deltaproteobacteria bacterium | reverse complement strand
CCCAACTCGACCTCTCCATCCTCAACCCGGAGGTTCTCCGCCTTTATGGTAAGGGTGCCCCCTCGTGCATGGCCTCCACTGCATTGGTCACCACATTTCTAAACACCGCGTCCATTTTATTCGAATCATATGCCACGGGCCACAGGTCCCTGGCGATGAAATCCTGAACCGAATGCCCGCCGTCGACGGGTACCGAATGGGCCACTCGTTTAAGTGCCAACTGTAAAGGTCTCACTGCTTTGACCGGCGCGCTCCCTCTTGAAAGTGCCATGAGATCATGGGTCAAATCTTTAACCTTGTTGCTCGCCTTTTCGAGCTCCTTCAAACAGAGCAACTGATCCGATCCGTATGGCGCGTCCTGTATGGCCATTTCAAGATTGCCCATAATGATGGAAAGCAGGTTATTGTAGTCATGTGCGATGCCGCCGGTCATGGTGGCAACGGCCTCGAGCTTCTGCGCCTGCAGGAGCTGGGCCTGAAGCGCCCTTTCTTCGGATATGTCGGTGACCATTCCCTGAATCCCCATGAACTTTTCGCCGTCAAAAACGGGCTTGCTCGAACTTCGCACCCATACGGCTTCTCCGGACCGGGTGACCACCCGATACTCAAGGGGGCGATTATCCAGCCACATGAGTGCCCTGAACCGGCCGGCGACCCGCTCAACATCTTCGGGGAAAATAATCTCTTCGAAATGCCTGCCGATCAACTCCTTCGGTTCATACTCCAAAGTCCTGACAACCGGGCTCACATAGGTAAAAACACCGTGTTCATCTGTCCTGAAGATGATATCATTGATGTCTTCCACCAGTTCACGGTAGTTTTTTTCGCTTTTTCTGAGAGCCGCCTCTGCTTGTCTGCGGCCAGTGACATCCTGACCGGTCCCATATACGCTCAGGACGTTTCCTTCCCCGTCTGCCTGCACCTTACCGATGGCGTGGACAACCCGTTCTTCACCGTCCGGTCTGATGATCCTGTATTCCATCTCATAGGGCACACCGAGAGTGAACGCTTTCCTAAATGTATTCTCTGCGATCTCCCTATCCTCCGGGTGAATCATGTCGATCCCGTATTCAAGACACAACTTGCCTTCTTGAGGCGCCAGTCCGTAAACTCTGAAGAGTTCATCGGTCCAGCGCAGCTCGCCCTTTTTGATGTCGCACCACCAGCTGCCGATATGGGCCACCGCCTGGGCCTCCTTGAGGAGCGACTCACTGGCCTTCAATGCCTGACCGTATGTCTTTGTCTCCGTAATATCCCGCGCCGCGGCATAGGTGACCCCCTTTTCAAGGTCCGGGTGAGATACCCAGCTTAACCATCGATAGGTCCCGTCTATGCATCGATACCGGTTTTCAAAGTTGAAGATTTTTTCCCCTTTCAAGAGTTTTTTCTCTACCACCTCGCGGGTGATATCCACATCATCGGGGTGAATGAACTGCATAAACGGCTTTCCCAACAGATCTTCTTCAGCGAACCCGAGCGTATCTGTAAACGCATCATTCACTTTGACAAAATGTGTCGTATTGAGGTCCGCAATACAAATCATATCAAGGGACATGGACAGAATTTGATCAAGTTCCTCTTTGGACTTCCTGAGCGCAATTTGAGCCTTTTCCAGGGCCGTAACCCGCTCTTCTAGGGCTTCATAGGTCGGTTTTTTACTCATATTCGGATCCTAATGTTTGATAAACGCACGGGGCAAGGTGAACCAGAAGGACATCCTTTTTCAAGAGTTTAACAAATCAACATCTTAATGTCCATAAAGCCCAAAATGATGAGAAAATCCTCGGGGAGGCATACAAGAGATGTGCTTGATTTTGATCGGGGAATCAAATACCCTGTGGTGGACGATCCTGAGATATTCCCCAATAAAACAGATAGGAGGTCTCAATGGAAAATCGGAACCGATGGATATGGATTATTGGTCTGGCATGTTTTCTGCTGAGTGCACCCATGGCATGGGCGAATAAGTCTTGGGTGGAGATTGAGGCACCGAATCAGGTCGCCAAGGGATCCGAAGTGGTCATCAAAATAAAGGTAGGCCACAGCGCAAACAATTTCTTCCACTATACCGATTGGGTTGTTGTCAAGGCCAATGGGAAGGAGATCGCCCGCTGGGAATACTCGGCAATGGATCGGCCCGAGGCTGAAAATTTCACCAAGGAAGTAAAGGTGACTGCGGATAAGGATCTCGAAATCGAAGCCCAGGCAAACTGCAATCTCCATGGGAGCCAAGGGCTGAGCAAGCGGATCATTTTTGTCAAATAGTCAACGCCCGGGCAGCTTTCCAAAATCCCATCCGTAAGCACCCGGGTCAATCCGTTGCCAGGCCCCGAATCACCTGGGATGCATCTTCGATGATCTGATCAAAGAGTTCCCTCACGGTGGGTAAATCGTGCACCAGGCCGATGCCCTGACCGCACGAGATGATTCCCGCATCGAGGTCCCCTTCCCTGTACATCTTTCTGGCCTTCTCGCCGGCGGCAATCTTCAGGATCTCCTGCAGGCCCGCCTGGTCCTTCTCCAGTTCCAAAATCTTATTGGCTGCGGCGTTCACCCACACCCGATGGGTGGCCCCGATGGACCGCATGACCAGCATGGTGTCCAGTTCACTGGCCTGCACGAGCGCCTCCTTGAGTTTATCATGAAGGGGCGCCTCCTGGGTGGCGAGAAGACGTGTCCCGATAATGACGCCCTGGGCACCCAATGCCAACAGGGCCGCGAGTCCCCTGCCGTCAGATACGCCACCCCCGCCGATGACCGGCACCCGCACGGCCTCCACCACCCGAGGAACCAGCACCAGGGTGCCGATGTCCAGTTTGCCGGTGGCACCGCCGTTTTCATATCCGACCACCGTCACGATATCGGCCCCCATGTCCTGCACCTTGAGGGCATACCGGACCCCTACGCACTTGTGCATCCAGGTCAGGCCCGCCTCCTTGAATCGTTTACACAACTCCTCGGGCGCGGAATGGCCCGAGGTTTCCACGATCTTGACTCCTTTTTCCAGGAGGACATCGAGGTAGTCATTGTTGTCGATGGGTCGCATCATGGGGAAGAGATTGAGGTTCACGGCAAACGGCTTCTGCGTCAGCTCCGAAATACGATCCAGGGCCTCGCTAAAGGATTCCTTGTTCTGGTAGATGGCCGACGCAAGAATACCCAAG
>JARRPY010000383.1:0-4463 GCA_037382425.1 Deltaproteobacteria bacterium | reverse complement strand
CTCCCTCAGGGTGCTGATCAGCTTCTCCGGATCCTTCAGTTCTCTGCGGGCCACCTTTCCCTGTACATCGTCGATCAGTTCCTGAGTGGTGGCCACGCCGATATCCGAAGTAAAGAGGATCTCTTCCAGTTCGTCCAGCAGATCCTGGGTGATCTCCTTTTTCCCCAGAACCAGCCGCCCCATGCGCCCGGTGATGTTGGTCCGGGTCTTGGAAAGTCCCTGGGTGAGCCGTTTAAAGAGTCCGGTTTTTTCGGTGGGAGGCGCGTCGTCCTTTTCCGGCTGAATCTCTGCCTCACTTTCGGGAGTATCGGGCGCGGCAGGCGCTTCCGATACCGTGGATTCCGGTTCGGTTTGCTCCGCTTCTTTCCCTTTTGTTTCCTTATCTTTTCGCTTAAAGAAAAATGCCATAATCGGTTTTGCTGTGAGTATCAGTTGACTGAAATTTGATCCCTGAATTGCTTGAGGTTTACCGAGACCAGTTTGGACACCCCTTTGGATTCCATGGTGATTCCATACAGGCGATCCATGATCTCCATGGTCTTCCGACTGTGCGTCACCATGATCACCTGGGATTCCCGTTTGATCTCATTGAGGAGGTTATTGAATCGTTCGATGTTGGACTCATCCAGCGGGGCATCCACCTCGTCCAACAGACAAAAGGGGCTCGGCTTGATCATATATATGGCGAACAGGAGCGCCATGGCCACCAGGGCCTTCTCTCCTCCCGAGAGAAGCGCCATGTGACTCAGTTTCTTGCCCGGGGGCTGGACCTCGACCAGGACCCCGCTCTCCAAGGGTTTGGTTTCGTCCGTGAGTCTTAAACCGGCGGTTCCGCCGCTGAAGAGGATGGGAAAGATCTCCTTTAATTTTTCATCCACCGCCTTAAATACGGCCCTGAATTTTTCAAGAGAGGTCCGGTTGATCTTCCGGATGGCGGCCCTCAAGGATTCAATGGAATTGATGAGGTCTTCCCGCTGCTCCACGATGAAATCGTGGCGCTCCTTCAATGCCTCGTGCTCCTTGATGGCCGTGAGGTTCACCTCCCCCATTCGATCCCTGATCCCCTTTTTCTCTTCTATGGCCTTCTCCGTCTCAGGCTTGGAGAAGGCCTCCTTTAGGTGCTGTTCGTAGACTTGTGGGAGATTCAGGTTGAATTTCTCCTGGGTGGATTCGGTGAGGCTCTCCATCTTAAACCGGATCTGGGAGTGTTCCATTTTTGCGTTGCCGATTCGCTCTTTTAAGGCATCCATTTCGGCCCTCAGATCGGCTTCCTTTGCCTCTTCCTCTCTGATGGCAACCAGCCGTTCCTTTGCGTCTTCGATATATCCCTCCACCCGTTCCAATTCGCGAACCAGGCCGCGATGGGCTTCTCCGGCGATTCGATGGTCCGCCTTGATTTCGGAAACCGACTCCCGAGCCGCTTCAAACTCGGCCTCGGCCGCCGCTAGCTCGGCTTCCTTTTGTTCAAAATAGGCCGATTCATGCTGCCGTCTCTCCCGCTCCCTTTGGAGTGCGTCCCGAATCTCCACCAGTTCCTTTTCGTGGCTCTTCTGCTCGAGGTCTTTTCTGTGAAGATCCTCTGCTATTCGCTGGGCGATTTTCTCGGATTGATCCATCTCCTGTCCCAAGCGGAAAAGGACTTTGTCCAGCTCATTTATTTCGTCCTGGCAGGTCCACTGCTCCTCTTTTAGATTCTCGAGAGCGGTTTGTCTTTCTTCGATGCCCTTTGCCGTCTCCTGACGTTTTGCTTCCAGCACGTCGACCTGTTCTTCGAGCTTCTTGACCGTTTTCTTCAGATCCGAGAGTTCCCGTTTGCGCACCAAAAGCCCCCTAGATGCCTGAGACAACCGCCCCCCGCTGATGACGCCCCACTGATCCACCAGTTCCCCTTCCAGGGTGACAAAGGCGGGGCCGCTCCCGTTGGCGCCGGGTCGGCCCTGGAGGGCTTTCCAATGGGAAATGGCCTGGGAAAGATCCTCAGCAATGTAGATGTCTTTGAGCAACATGCGGATGAGGGGCTCATGGGTCTCGGATGTTGACACCGCATCCAAGAGCGCCGGCAGTTCCACGCCGTGTCCTCCAGATGGAGGCGCCTGTTTCAGATCCGCCGTGGGAGCGAAGCTCCCCATTCCTTTTTTCTTTTCCTTCAGGTAACCGACCGCCGCAGCACCGTCTGAAGTGCTTTGTACGATGACATACTGGAGCTTTTCCGCCAGGGCCGCCTCCACGGCCCGTTCGTACTTGGAATCCACTTGGATGACATCTGCCAGAATGCCCAGGATGCGTCCTTGGTTCCGGGGCTCGAAATCCTTGGCCTTCATGATGGTCCGGACCCCCAGCGTATACCCTTCGAAGTTCTCTGTGAGGGCCGTTAGGCTGGACAGCCTGGACTTGGCCATGTTCATTTCCCCTTCTGCCGATTTAAGGTCCGCTTCGATCCCTTCTTTCGTGGTCTTTAGATCGGAGAGTCTTCCGTTTTCCTGCTCGATGGCCTCCTTGACATCATCCAGGCGTCCCCCTGTGGCCTCACGAATCGCGCTTTTCCTCTCCGAGGCCTCACCGACCTTTTCGGCTGTGGCCTTTACATCCTCGAGCTCTTTTTCGAGTCTCGACCGGGCGTCGGTAATCTGATCGAGCAACCGGTTAAGATACCCGGATTTCTGATCCAATCCTGTTTCCCGGTTCTGGCCTGCGCTTAATTCGGCCCTGGCCTCTTCATAGGCCTCCTTTATCTCCTGCAAAAGGCTCTTCTTGGCCCGCATGCGCTCTTCTCTCAGGGAGATTTCCGCTTCCATTTGACGGGCCTTTTCTTTGCTGTCTGCCTTTTGTGAACCCAGGGCCTCCTGTTCCGCTTCCAATTGCTGCAATCTTTCTTGCGTCTCTTTCTGCTCTGTATCAAGACGGCTCTTCAGTTCGTCGAGCATCCTCATTTCGCCTTTAAGGGAATCAATGCCCCCCTCTTTTTTGTGAACCCGATCCCTTAACCGCTGATAATCCTGCCGGCAGGAGGTCAATCCCTCGTCCTTTTCCTGGAGTTCCAGATTCATGGCCTCTATTCCCGCCCGCAGCCGTGAGATCTCTGTGGAACGGGAAAGCTCTTCCTGCTCCAGTGCTTCTGTGGCGTTCAGCCGTTGACTCGAGTCTTCGATCAACTGCTGATAGGTGTTGGCATACAAGGTGAGTTCAAGATCTTGAATTTCTTTGGAAATGATCTTAAACCGCTTGGCTTTTCCTGCCTGTCGCTTTAAAGAGCGCATGCGGCTTTCCACCTCGCCGAGGATGTCCTCCACCCGTTGAAGGTTGGCCTGAGTCAGTTCTATTTTCCTCTGGGATGCGACGACTTTTCTACGGTATTTGGTGATGCCGGCGGCCTCCTCCAGCATGACGCGGGTCTCTTCCGGTTTTTGCTCGATGATATTCCCGATCTGACCCTGGCCAATGATGGAATACGCCCGGTTCCCCAGACCCGTATCCATGAAGACCTCTTGGATATCTTTGAGTCTACAGGGCACCTTGTTGATCAAATACTCGCTTTCACCCGAGCGATAGAGTCGCCGGGTGACGGAGAGTTCGGCATCTTGTGCAAACGCGGCGGGAAAAGACCCATCCCCGTTTTCAAACTGTAAAGACACCTCGGCCATGCCGAGGGGTTTATGCTCGTCGGCACCGCTGAAAATGACATCCTCCATCTTGCGGCCGCGCAGGAGTTTGGGGCTTTGTTCGCCCAGGCACCACCGTATGGCGTCCACCACATTGCTCTTCCCGCAGCCGTTGGGCCCCACCACGCCGCTGATGCCTTCGGAAAAATTGATGTCCATACGGTCCATGAAGGATTTGAAACCGAGGATGGATACCTTTTTGATTTTCATTGTTCCCTCCGCTCAAATGAGCCGCTTTAGACGGGTCTAAAGCCAGAAGAAATAAAAACCGATCACTTCAAAATCCTTATATCAGCTAGAAGGGCTTTTGTAAAGACAAAAGTACCATATAGTGTGTAATAAAAAAATAAGATGTCAATATATGGTTGTTTGGGCCATCGGGTGGGTTTCCGGAATGATATTGACAACTTCTCGATGAGGTCCCTATGATGCACCGGAAAAATCGGACACCGTCACGACTCTCATTATAGAAAACCATGATTGAACGCTGGTCCAAAACAAACGGCTACCGGGACGTCCTGGCCATCAGTCTCCCCCTGGTGGCTTCCATGGGGTCCATCACCCTGATGCAGTTTACGGACCGAATCTTCCTGGCCAACTATTCGGTGGATGCCATTGCCGCGGCGCTCCCGGCGGGTGTGGCTTCCTTCACCAGCTTGGCCTTTTTCATGGGGGTGGCCAATTACACCAATGCCTTTGTGGCCCAGTACACCGGGGCAAAAGCTCCGGGCCGGGTGGGGGCGGCCCTGTGGCAGGGGATTTATCTGTCGTTTTTTTCGGCGGTCCTGCTCGCTTCCCTTTTTT
>JARRPY010000382.1:0-6102 GCA_037382425.1 Deltaproteobacteria bacterium | reverse complement strand
GCACTCCGGCGGCCAGATACCCCCCCATCACGATGAGCGGAGAGAAGGCATTTTCCTTGATCGCATGACCCCAGTCGGTCAGTTGCTGCGGGTCAATCCACTGAGAAAGCGGCGTCCAGCGCCACGCCGCTGCCAACCCCAGGAGAAGAACCAGGACAACGACGTCCTTTAACACCCCTTTGTGCTTCGACTGCGGTTCCTCATCTTCCATAAACTGATCAAACACCCGGTCGAACGCTGCCGGGCGATCCGGATCCAACAAAGAGGTGTCCGGCAAGAGTTTTGTCCCATCAATGGGGAGTTTCTTCTCCGTGTCGAGTTTCTGGAACCTCCGTCCGGTATCCGTCAAGGTATCGACGGCCTCCAGGAATGACGGCGTCGTTTGACAAACATGGGCCACCTCTTCCACCTTCCTGCCCGTATGCTCGGATACCAGCCGGTCTCGAAAAGCGATGATGTCCTTTTGAATTTGGGCGTCACCCAATGCCTCTACCACCAGATCGCACTCTGTATCCAGCCCCATGGAACGATTGGTTAAATTGGAAGACCCCACGCGTGCCAGTCGATCATCCGCGATCATGACCTTGGCATGGACGAACAGCCGATGCCCGTCATCGAGAACCGGTGTGACCACGCGTAATCGGTTGTGGGCATCCGCCTTCAATATCCGGCGTATCTGGCGGGCTCGAAGTGCATCCATGGTGCTTTGCTCCAACAGGCCGCTCGATTTTTCCGGCAATACCAGTACTATTTCCGGTCCATTCGTCTGTTCAAGGCGCTGAATAAGGGCATCGGCGATGGCAGGAGACGTAAAATACTGATTCTCCATGTACAGCACTTTCTGGGCCGTCCTTATGATATCCAGATACAAGGCTTCTACTTCTCGAATTTCCTGACGTCCCTTGTATGCAGGATAGGTCCGGGCAATCCCCACCCGGGCATGGGTCATATGGGGTGTGGCCGACTGCGGCCAAGAAAGTGGGCGTGTTCTCTTGACAGGCTTCAGCTGCCCGCCTGTGTACCACAACCAGCGGCGCCGGAACAGCTCACCAAGGGCAGCGGCAGGCGCCCCGCCGACCGCCATCTGGATATCATGAAATGGCTTGTACGGTTTCCCCTCCGGATTCTTTCGCCTCGGATCGGTTGATTCATGCCGGGGGGTATCCCATCTATTTTTGGTCAGGTCGATGCCGCCGCAAAAGGCGATGGCGTCATCCACCACCACGAATTTCTGATGGTGTGCTGCGGCCGCGGGGTGCTCCTTATCCAGATGAAAATGGACTCTTTCGTGTGTCTTCCATCCCAATTTTACTGCAGCCAGCAGTTCACGTTCCAAGGCATAAATGAAGGAAAAATCCCAAGAAAGGATATAAATCTCCAATCCGGGAGTCGAACACGCCTTTTCGTTGAGATATCCCCCCAACCGCACGTCGGATGCATCCGATTTAGATCGGATCAGGTTGATTCTGCTGTCGATGTCCCAGGCACTGATATACACGGCCTTTTCGGCCTGATCCACTGCGGAAACAAGGCTTCGGAAATAGACATCCGCATCTATCAAGAAGGCGGCATGATCCGCATATCCGACCTTCCAGCAATTTTTACCTTCCTTCAGTATGCCGGACTCTACCATCGGTCTTCGTTCTCACAAGAATTGAAGCATCCGGGGGCCGGCCTCGGCGGGAAGGTGAATACGCCCGCCGTGAAAATGATCAGCGAACACATTCTCTTGAGGGTGCGGCCGGGGTCTTGAAATTTCAGCAATTGGCCTCTTGTCTTTCCAAACTCGGGGCACAACCGTTAGAAACTCATGAAGGGTTCCATCTCTTCATCTGTGGCCGCCGTCTCCTCCGGAGCCATGGTGAAGGCCTGGGCACAAGTATCATCCACGTGGGGCAACACCACGCTGATGGAATTGTCCAGTTCCCCTTCCCGGGTGATCATGTGGGCCAAAAACCCCTCTGACGGCATCTTCTTTACCTCTATCACCGCGTCGAGATAGATGTTTGCCACATCCGCCAGGGTATGATCATTTGCCTTTTTCATATTTTCCAGCAGATGTTGAAATCGCGCGAGGGAGTCATCCACAGTATCGGCGTTAACCACACAAGTGAAATATCCGTGGTTCGGCTTGTCTTCAAAACCGTCAAAAGAAAAAAATCCCATGTACAGCATATCCTCTCCTTACTTTTCGGGGTTCGCTGATTCTCAAATTTATTTTCGGCTTACGCAGGGAAAGACGACTGGACCATGTCAAATATATCACCCGGCGATGACGACCGCTTTGAAAGGAAGGACGTGGCTCCCGCCTGCAGGGCACTCTTTCGATATTCCGATGTATCATAATTGCTGATGATGACGATGCGTATTTTCGGGTACACATTACGGATTCTTTGTGTCAAATGAATCCCGTCCTCACCCGGCAACCCGATATCCATGAAAATCAGTTGGGGAGACGCTTCTTCAATCCTCGAAAAAGCCTCTTCCCCGTCAGAAGCCTCCGACACTTCCAGAGAAGGAAATCTAGTGACAAGCATTCGTTTAAGTGTCTGACGGAAAAAAGGATTGTCCTCAACGATCAAAATCTGACCCATTTTCTTATCCTTCCGTTTCTCCAGCCTCGATCCGGGGCCGTTTTTTTCAAGCCATATGCTCCTTTTTCAAGATCATACGGTTAAATTATCATCAAACGGCACATGGATATATAGGGCCAATCCTGTATTTTCGGGAGAACAGGGCGGTATTCAAAGCAATTCCACGCCCAAACGATTCAGCCTCCCGAGGGTGAGCAGGACGCCTGTTTGTCCGGGACATGCATAAATGGTTTGCTCGAGATGGAAGGCACTCTTTGAGGGATAATTTAAAAGGATAGACTACTTCGGATCGGGCGCCGAGTGAGACCTCGGCAGATCCACCATGAAAAGAGCGCCCTGCCGACAGATGGATAACCCCATACCCACCCCCTCGTATTCGGTGCGGCCGTGCAGTCTCTGAAAAGGTGCGAAAATGCGATCGAGATAAATGTCGGCAAAACCGATGCCATTGTCTGAAACGACGATTCTGGAAGCCTCCTTTGCTGACAACGTCGGGCTGTCCGGAGATGGGTCACCCTGAGCCGATACCTCCATCACCCGTATCACCGGGGGGACGCCTTCTCGATGAAATTTGAGCCCGTTTCCCACCAGATTTTGAAACAGCTGGATCATCTGATAGCCATCCGCATCGAGGGTAGGCAACACCCCGACGTCCACTTGACCCTGGGTTTCCTCAATACGGCTTTCCAGATTGGACAAGACCTCTTTCAGGGTTTCGTTCAGGTCGATCTGTTGGAAGGGCCGAGCGTGGGTGGTCACCCGGGAATACATCAAGAGCGCTTCAATCAGGTGTTGCATCCGGGTCGCCGCCTGCACCATTCGGCCCAGATAATCGAGGCCTTCGGCGCCGAGGATATTCGTAAATTTACGCGTCAATAACCCCCCGAATGCCTGAATCTTGCGAAGGGGTTCCTGTAGATCATGGGAAGCCGTATAGGCGAAGTCCTGCAACTCGCGATTGCTCCGCTCCAGCCCTGCTCTGTACACTTCCCATTTTTCCCTGGCGAGACGCTGCTCCGTTACCTCCGTCAACTGCAATATAATCCCGATGACGCGGTCCTGGTCATTTTTTACCGGTTGCAGACGCCAGTCCCAGTATGTCTCGAATTCCATATTCTCTTGCGGCAGGCGTCCGAATTCGTCTTCAAACGCCGCGTAGGATTCGGCGGTCTCCACCACCCGTCTGAAGATGGCCTTTCGATTCTCATCGGGGTATAGATCAAAATAGCCTTTCCCCACGAAAAAATCGGGCTTATGACCCATCCTGTTTGCAAAGGCCTCGTTCACCAGGACCAAACGGAAGTCCCGATCCATATACACCATGGGAGAGGGCATATGGGAAAAAATGCGTTCCAGAAGGGCAGTGTGTCGCTTGAGTTTCTCGATATCCGTGGGGTTCATGAGGTGTCACTTATAAAGTTAACGGTTTTTCCCGGGGCTTGCAGGATCTTCTGCTCCCGGACCGTGCTTCGGCGGCATTTTATGAGTAAAGGATTGGGAAGGGTTTGGCAAGAAAAATCACGGCCGTGGGTTCAGGAGGCCATCCCGGGGTTCTCCATAGGGGCCGGCGTCGATTCCGGGAACGGCAGCAGGGAAGGCGCCACCCAGTATTTTTCAAAGGCTTTCATGTTCTCCACCATGGTCTGGAAACTCGCCGGTTTGGCGATATGGGAATCGGCGCCGAGATGATGCCAAGCCATGGCCTCCTCCGGATCTTTTGGAGCGGCATATATAACCACGGGGATATCTTTGATCTCCGGATCTGATTTGAGGGAGGCAAGGACCTCCTGTCCACTCGTCATCAGCGTGTTCACATCAAGCAGGATCACACCGGGCCGGGGATACCGTCGAATGTCAACGAACTGCCCCCGATTATGGAGATAATCAAAGAGTTCCTCTTTATTCGCGACCAGCAGAAGGATGGCTTGGACCCCACTCTCCTCCAGAGCCTCCTTGGCCAGATAGTACTCATCCGGATCATCGTCCACCATCAATATGACGGCACGGGCATTGTTTGCGTTCATGATTTAATCCCCTTCTCATCATAGGCGGCACGCGTGTGGGCGTATTCCTCAAAACGATAACCGGAGGTGTTCGTCGAGGTGGACGCGTTCATCCATCGTGGCACGCTTTCGACTCCCTCTTCCATTGCCGGCTCGCGGATTTCGATGTCACATTCCGGAAACAGGGTATTCAGCGCGCTCGCGAGTTCATAGATCTCGGGGGAAGGAAATGCCTGAATGATAATTCTTTCCATACCGTTCCTTTCATGGCCACGGGATCACACCTTTGTCTCCGCATAAAAGATGGACAAACAGTCCGATCGCCACAGGCAGGTGCCTTCCGGGCAATTCCCCGCCCGGTCCGTGGCGAAACAGGGAATATTGTCCTCAGCCGATTGGATGGACCGGATGACATCCGGCTTTTTCATGTGGTAGGTATTGACATTCAGTCCCTTTGCCATCCTTCGAACATCATTATATTTCATTTGTTTTCTCCTAATCCAAAATAGGTAGCGAGCTTAAAAGGTCTTCACTACTTAAAAGGCGCTTTCGGTATGATTCATTGAATGGCATCTCCATGTTGCTTTTTTATGAGGTTTTTATTAAATCCCAATTCATTGCCATCGTAAGCACAAGGGCACACCGTGTCTATCAGGAGATCCCTCATTTTCCCTAAGTTATATCCTAAAATTAATCGCGGCGTAGCTCGTTTCCATCCATAAATGGCTCTTTTCCGCAATCTCAGCGTCGACCTGCGGAGTTTCTTGTTTTCCTTGACCTTGCAAAAAATGGCGCATTTCTGAATTGGAAACGCTTTAGTGCCCTGTTGGTATTCGTGGGTGGGCACGAACTCAAAACAAGGCTCACTCAAAACCGGCATAGAGAAACGGTTCAAAGACAACTCGTTTACTTGTCTTTTGTGGGGCGTGAGTCCGGGGTCTCAAAAAAGGACATTAAGGCCTTCTTGAGGGACGCATCGGCGGTCTGGGCCAGTTTATCGATTTGTTTGCCCACATCATCCTCAAAATCTTCATATACCTGCCGGACCCGCCCTTCTTCTCCGGATTCCATGGCCACAGTCATCTTTTTTTCGTATTGCTCGATTTGCTCTTTAATCTTTTCGTTGAGCTTCTCGTTAGTCTTTTGCGCTCTTTTCGTCATTTGTTTATCTCCAAAAGACTTTTCAAAAATTTGGGGAACCTCCCTCAATCACGGTACCCCAGCTTGGCGTAATCTGTTAAAGTCCCGTAATTTCCACTGAGATGGTCGGATTCGGTTGAGGCTAAATAAACCGCCAGCGATGCCACCTTGTGCGGGTCCTTCAGGTGTCATGTTCTTTGTAAGCCATAAAATGGTCGTAGATTTCCTCTCCCAGAACCGAAGGCCCCATCTCCCGAATCCGTTCCTGCATGGGCGTGTCCATGACCCCGGGGTCGATGGCATTGACTCGTATATGAAAGCCCTTGAGCTCTTCGGCCAGTGATCGCGTCAGTTGGATGATGCCG
>JARRPY010000381.1:0-4096 GCA_037382425.1 Deltaproteobacteria bacterium | reverse complement strand
TAATGCAGGGTATGGCTTTCTCCAGATCTTGAGAGATGTGTCTCTGAAGATCGACAAGGCTGAGTATGTCTCTCTCATTGGACCGAACGGCGCCGGTAAGAGCACGACCCTGAAGACCATCGCCGGTATTGTCAAGCCAATGAGTGGGCAGATCCTTTATCAAGGCGAAGATATCGGCGGTCGATCGGGAAACAAGGTGGCGCGTCTCGGCATCAGTTTTATTTCGGAAGAAATGAACCTGTTCACCAACATGACGGTACAGGAAAATATGATGATGGGTGCCTACTCGATACGGGAGAAGAGTGCAAAAAACAGGCTTCTGAAGTTTGCCTATGATCTGTTCCCCCGGCTTGAAGAACGAAGAAACCAGCTGGCGGGGACCCTGAGTGGTGGAGAACGAAAAATGCTGGGGATTGGCCGTGCTCTCATGGCTGACCCCAATTTGCTCCTGGTTGATGAACCATCCTTCGGTCTGGCCCCCCAGTTAACGGATCAGGTCTTCGAATCCCTTGATACACTCCGAAAAGAGGGAAAGACCATCCTGGTGGTGGAGCAGAATGTGACCAAGACGCTGTCGGTGACGGATCGAGGGTATGTCCTTGAAAATGGACGGATTGAACTGGAAGGCCCGAGCGAAGAATTGGCCGGTAATGCCCACGTGCGGAAGGTTTTTCTGGGCGTTTAGCAGTAGGAAACAGGGAGGACGGAGGAAATGCTGAAGTCATTTTTCAAGAGTGCCTTTGAGTGGTTGAAATCGGCAGCCGGTATAACGGTGACCGTTGCTGTTATTCTTCTCATAGTGGGCACCTGGGATCGTGGACCGTATATCCTGGTGAACACCATTGTTACGGGAGGCATGCTGGGGCTGACGGCCATGGGCCTGGCCATTATCCTGGGGGTCCTGAATATTCCCCAGTTTGCCCACGGCGATTACTTTATGATCGGCGGCTTGTCGGCCTATTACGTGATTCGGCCCTTGCACGCCTATCTGAACGCCCATCCGAATGCTTTTCTGGCCGTGGTTGCCCCGTTTATCGCAATGATCGTTGCGACCGCGGTGGGGTTTATTGCGGGAGCCGTGACCGAACGGGTCTGCTTCAATCCGCTGAGAAAAAGAAGCAGGGCAAATTGGGTCATGAATTCCTTCCTGCTGACGGTGGGTATCAGTGTCATCCTGGTAAACGGACACCAATTGCTCTTCGGAGCGGATTTCAAAGGCATCACCAACTACTGGCCCGGCGTTGTGTCCATACAAGGGGTCTTTATGTCCATTGACCGGGTGATGGCCTTTGCTCTGGCGGTGGTGATTGTCATCGGATTCTGGGTATTTATGAAATACAGCCGCACGGGACAGGCCATTCGAGCCGTGTCCCAGGATGAAATGGGCGCGTTGATGGTGGGGATCGGGTTGGATGGGATAATGGTCCTGACCATGGCCATCGGCTGTGCCATGGCAGCGGTGGCGGGGGCGAGTCTGCTGTTTATGTACCCGTCCTATCCCACCGTGGGCCTGGAGCCCCTGTATATGGCCTGGTTCGTGGTGATCCTCGTGGGCCTGGGAAACGTAATGGGGGCCTTGATCGGTGGGTTCATGGTCTCGTTGTTAAAGGTGCTGACCCTTGCATATTTCGGTGCGGGGTGGGAGTTCGTCGTCCCGTCGGTCATCATCATTCTGGTACTCATTTTCAAACCGAGCGGCGTCTTTGGTTCGGAAGTCCGGGGCGTCCTGGATCAGTAGGAGAGAGCACATGAAAACTGATGTTGCAAATCATGAAATGGGCTTTCTGAGCAGAGCGTTGGACTGGCTGTGCCTGACCCCTCTGGGAGCCCTGCTCCTGATAATTCTCGCGGTTTTGCCTTTTATACCGCCATTCAACCAGCAGTACCTGATTCGCTGGATGACCGTCATCGCCATCAGCGGCGCCTCGGCCATTGCATTCGATTTGACTGCGGGCTACATCAACATTGTGAATTTTGGTTTCAATGCGATCCTCGGACTGGGAGCGTACACGTCTGCCCTCCTTGCCGCACGGGCGGGGCTGTCTCCCTGGATCGGCATTTTTGTGGGGCCCTGGCGTCCGGCATTCTGGGCTTTCTTACCGGCCTGCTGACCCTGCGCCTCAGAGGCATCTTTGCCGCGGTCATGGCCTGGTTTATCGGGCTGGCACTCATGGGGCTTGCCATTAAGATGGTGTGGTTGACCCGCGGTCCCCTGGGACTTCGCGTGCCCAGAATGATGGATACCAGCTCCAATGAACCCTATTATTACGTCATGCTGATCATTCTGCTGGTCGTCTATGTTGTCTGCCGGTGGGTCACTCGGAGCAAAATGGGACTGGCGTTCAAGGCCATCGGTCAGAACATGGAAGCAGCACGCACATCAGGGGTGAATCCCACCTATTACCGGGTCGTCAATTTTACGATTTCCTGTACCATAGCGGGATGGCTGGGAGGCTTTTACGGGCACTACCTCGGCATTCTGACACCTGATCTGATGCATACGTCAAAAACGGTCGAAATACTCGCCGTGGCGTATATCGGAGGGCGGGGGTCTCTCTGGGGGGGCGCTTTTCTCGCCTTTCCTTTCCTCGTTGCCATGGAACTTATTCGGTCCGGGGCCTCCAATCTTCCCGGGCTGCATCTGGTGATTTATGGCACGATTCTGATTATCGTAATGATTTACCTGCCCGGCGGGGTTGCATCCCTCTACTATCGATTTCTCTATAAGCCGTGGGGTAAATTCTGGGAGTTCATGATCGGCTACCGTGAAGAAAAATAGCGCTGCCCGAACGGCACTAAGGAGGAAGCACCATGTTTTCCAAGATAACAGTTCCCCTTGACGGTTCCGCTCTGGCAGAGGGGATTCTTGATCAGGTTGAGAAACTGGCACACATGCAGGGAGGGAAAATCCAGCTTCTTCGGGTGGCCTTTCCTGCCTCACTCCCCGGGGTCGAAACCGAGGCGGTTTCAGCCGCTGGGCCATGGGAAGCGTAGCTGACAAGGTCATCCGCCGGTCAGTGAAACCGGTCCTGTTAATTCGAGCGGCTAAGACAAAAGAAGAGAAACGCTAACCGAGGCGAGGCATATTCCGGAAAAGCGAAATTTTTTTGCGCATTGACTCGATTGGCGCAAGGCATAATATATGAAACTATGAAAAAAAGCGGCCGACGGGTGCACCACGGCCGAAAAATAGAGTGTATTTACTCAAGGAGGTTTGATTCATGAAGACACATGCACGGGCAGTGGTCATCGGCGGGGGCGCCATCGGATGCGGCATCCTCTATCACCTGGCCCGGTTCGGGTGGTCCGATGTAGTCCTGGTTGAAAAGAACGAGCTGACGTCCGGTTCCACCTGGATGGCGGCCGGAAACCTTTCCTACTATCATCCCAACTACTATGCAACCAAGGTCCAGATGTGGTCGGTGGAGCTGTACCAGCAACTGGAAGAAGAAACCGAACAGGCCACCGGCTGGCACACCACCGGAGCCATCCGGCTGGGCTCGACTCCGGAGAGGATGAATGAACTGAAATACAATTGTACGAAAGATAAATGCCTCGGTCTCAACGTGGAGATGCTTGGACCGAAAGAGATACAGGAACTCCACCCGCTGATCAACACGGACGGGATCCTGGGAGCCCTCTGGCATCCGGACGATGGAGACGTGGATCCCAACAGCATGACCCAGGCAATGGCCATAGGAGCCAGAAAGTACGGGGCTGAGATCTATCGTTTTACCACAGTCACGGACATAACCAGCAACAGCAGCGGCGAATGGGTAGTGCACACCGACAAGGGTGACATCACCTGCGAGCATGTGGTGAACGCAGGCGGGTTGTGGGCCCCGGAAGTGGGTGCGATGGTGGGTCTGGAAATTCCGTCGCTGGCCTGTGAGCACCACCACATCCTCTTCGAGGCAATCCCCGAAGCCGAGGAGCGGAAGAAGCTGCGAAAGCACTTCCCCCTTGTGCGGGATCCTGATCTCTCCATCTACTTTCGTCAGGAAATGGACTCCTTCATCCTCGGGATGTACGAATCGGCGGCGCATCCCTGGCATCCCGAAGGGGTGCCGTGGGACTATGCCCAGTCCATGCTGCC
>JARRPY010000380.1:0-3218 GCA_037382425.1 Deltaproteobacteria bacterium | reverse complement strand
CCGGAGCCCCCCATCGATGGCCCATGAGACTTAAATGGGAACTCCTTGGATCGAGAGAAAAGAGCAACCTAAATAAAAGAGGATGCCCCCATCCGGTGGCACCCTCCCTTCTTTTACGCGCTGTATTTCGGATAAGGTCGTTGAACCAACCCCACTTTTCCGGCGCTTAACCCAGTATGGCCTTCAGGTCCTCCTCCGGCGTGGTGATGGGCATGATGTTGAAGTTCTTCACTAAAACGTCCAGCACATTGGGCGTGATGAAAGCGGGGAGGCTGGGGCCGAGACGAATATCCCTGATACCCAGATAAAGAAGGGTCAGGAGGATGGCCACGGCTTTCTGCTCGTACCAGCTCAAGATCATGGAAAGCGGCAGATCATTCACCTCCACGTCAAAGGCCTCTGCGAGGGCCACCGCAATCTGGATGGCCGAATAGGCATCATTGCATTGCCCGATATCCAGGAGTCTGGGGATACCTCCGATGTCCCCCAGGTCCTTGTCGAAAAATCTGAATTTGCCGCAGGCCAGGGTCAGGATAACACTGTCCGCCGGTGCCTGTTCCACGAACCGGGTGTAGTAATTGCGTCCCGGCTTGGCCCCGTCACAACCGGCCACCAGGAAGAAATGTTTGATGGCGCCGCTCTTCACCGCCTCGATGACCTGATCCGCCACCCCCATGACCGCGTTTCGGCCAAAGCCCACCATGACCGACCGACCGTTTTTGTCCTCTGTGAACCCCTCCATGTGAAGGGCCTTGTCGATGGCCGGGGTAAAATCTTTGTCCGCAATATGCCGCACCCCGGGCCACCCCACCAGGCCGGTGGTGAAAATGTTGTCTTTATAACTCTCTTTGGGTTTCTGGATGCAGTTGGTGGTCATTACAATGGTCCCGGGGAATTCCGAGAATTCCTTCCCCTGATTCTGCCAGGCCGTGCCGTAATGGCCGTAGAAATGATCGTATTTCTTGAGCGCCGGATACCCATGGCACGGGAGCATCTCCCCGTGGGTATACACGTAGATTCCCTTCCCCTCGGTCTGTTTCAGGATTTCTTCCAGATCTTTGAGGTCATGACCGGAAACCAGGATGGCCTTGCCGGCCTTCGCCCCCAGGGGCACCTTGGTGGGCTCGGGATGGCCGTAGGTCCCGGTGTTGGCGGCGTCCAAGAGTTCCATGGCCCTGAGGTTGATCTCGCCGCACTTGAGCACCAGGCCCACCCAGTCATCCAGGGGGAGATCGGTCCTCAGCGTGGCGGCCAGCCCCTCATGGAGGAATGCATACACCTGGTCGTCTTCCTGTCCCAGGATCCGGGCATGATCCGCATAGGCCGCCACCCCTTTGATTCCAAAAATTAAGGTCCACTTGAGCGCATGGATATCCGGGTCGGGCTCCGGATCATCCTTGATTCCGACCCCTTCCCCCTGTTTGATCATCCCTTCCAGGGTGGATTCGGGCTGGAAATGGGCGGGGCCGTCCGCATAATCGGCGGTGCCGCCGGCGGCGATCACCTTTGATTTCAGCCCCTCTCTCATGTCCACGCATTGATTGATGAGTGGCAAAAACCGCTCCGGGTCGAAGTCCACATTGGTGAGTGTGGAAAAGAGGGCTTCACAGGTCAGACGATTCACATCATCGTCGATGATGTCCTTCTTTCTCCCTTCCACCGCCACCTGGGAGAGGCCCTTGAGCGTGTAGAGTAACAAGTCCTGAAGGGCCGCCACTTCGGGTGGTTTTCCACAGACGCCGATTTTTGTGCAGCCTTCGCCCTTTGCCGTTTGCTCACATTGATAACAAAACATGTCATGCCTCCTTGGTTAAGAATGTGTGAGATCTTTTCACAGGGGCTGCCGGCGGCAGGTCCCCTTCCCTCGTCTTTGGCTCCATCATGACGGTTTTGGAAAGCTTTGGCTTTGACCTAAGTCAAATGGCCCCATTTTTGGGTATTTTTTTGAGAAAAATTTCTCACCAAGAAAAGGGCACATGGGTCACCATTTGCAGCCCCACGCACCATATGCTAAATTGACGGCAGGAACGGGTAGAAAACGAAATTAAGAGGCCCCATGAAAAACCATCCTGAATCATCCGTCATATCCCCCGGATACTGCTCTCGTAGACGTTTTCTCAAGGCGGGCGGTCTGATGTTCATGGGGTTGGGCATCAGCGGCTTCACTAAGAAGGAGTACCGTTCGACGGCATCCATGCTGATTTTCTCTGGATCACCTGAACCGGTCGCCGTTACCGCCCTTTCCCGGGGGTCGAGCAGTGAATCGATCCTGAGGGCCGTGCGCCGGGTGGCGGAAACGGCCACAGACTTTTCCTGGCTTTCCAAAGGGGATACGGTTTTCATCAAAGTGGCGTCCAATTCTACCAACCCCTATCCAGCCACTACCTCCCCCCTCGCGGTCAGAGGAATGGTCCAAGTCCTTTTGAAGAAGGGTGCCGGACGGGTCATTGTCGGGGATAAGCCGGGCGTACAAAGCGTGTACCAGGACAAAGAGCGTCAAAAGGGATCAAGCCGAGACATATTTCTCCAGAACGGGCTTCAGCAGGCGGCCCTCGAATCGGGCGCCGAGGTCCATTACTTTGAAGAAGCGGGGTATGACGCCTATTTTGCCCAACGGACCCGCCATCCCGGCCATTGGCCGGGGGCGTTATGGTTTCCCAATATCCTGAAACAGATGGATCATATCGTCCTTCTCCCCCGGGTCAGCCGGCATGTCCTCGCCGGGCTCACCCTGGGGCTGAAAGCGGCGGTGGGATGGCTTCGGGATGACAGTCGACTTGAACTTCACAGAAATGCCGCCGGGTTTTATGAAAAGACGGCGGAGATCAACGATGTTCCGGTTCTAAGTGAAAGGCTTCGGCTGGTGCTGAGTGTGGGCACACGGGTTCAGACGACCTTCGGGCCGGATACGGGCTTTGCCGCCGAACCGGAATGGGGGCTCATTTTCGGATCCGAGTCGATTCTGGCCCATGATATGGTCTCCCTGGGCTGGCTCCTCTATAACCGTGAGCACCATACGCCATCAGACCAGTTGATCTGGTTTCGTGATCCCTATGTCACCTTCCCGGGCATGATGAACCGCATCTTTGTGGGAACCATCTGGGGCCTGGGGCCTTTCTTCAGCGCCGGGACGTACAGCCGGGTTGAGATTCGATCGCCCTCGACCGATCCGGTCATGTCAAGGGCCGCCGAAATGTGGGGCGGATTCCCGCAGGCGC
>JARRPY010000379.1:0-3230 GCA_037382425.1 Deltaproteobacteria bacterium | reverse complement strand
CCGGCCTTTCGCTCGGCCCTGATGTCCTCCCTTCGGCTTTTTTTAGCCGGTTTGGAGCGGGACATCCTCCTGAAGGCGCTCTCGGATCGCATTGGATCGGAGGTCGAAAAAGGCCGCCCAGGACCCGGTGCCGGGGTGGAAGGCCCGAAGGAGACGGGAGAAAATCACCTGGTGGCCTTAAGGGAGGGCGCCCCCCGCATGGGGAACAGCCGGCTGATCCCCAATGCCGTTCAACACAATGTGCCCGCGTGGACCCTGTTTGGCATGTTCTTCATCGTGGTCCCCCTTTCCGGGAGTATGATCAATGAACGGACCCTGGGGGTATGGGCACGGGTGCTGACCACACCGGCGTCGCCCTTTTTCCTGATGGCGGGAAAGATTGTCTTTTATCTCTGCGTCTGTCTGGTTCAGATGGGGCTGATGCTCCTCCTCGGCGTGTTTGTGCTCCCCCTCTTGGGATTGCCGGCGCTTCAGCTGGGGACCAGTGGGTTAACCGTCGTGATGGTGGGGATTTCATCGGGGCTGGCCGCCGTGGGGTTCGGCCTTCTGGTGGGAAGCCTCTGGTCCAGACAGGCCCCGGCGGCCATGTTCGGGGCGATCTTCGTGGTGATTATGGCGGCCCTGGGAGGCCTCATGGTGCCGGTCTTTCTCATGCCCAGAGTCCTGCGGGCGATATCCGTATTTTCTCCTCTGGGCTGGGGCCTGGACGCCTTTCACGACGTATTCGCAAGGGGGGCGGGGCTCAGACAGGTGGCGCCGGACGTGCTGTTGCTCCTGGCCTTTTTCACGGCGGCCACCGCCGTCTCCGTCCTGGTCCTGAAACGGCGGACCCAACAGTGAGTCATGTCTGAGATCAGCGTGATCATCCCCACCTTTAACCGGCCCCTAAAAACCGCAAGGGCCGTGGCGTCGGTCCTCTTTCAGACGCCCGTAGACTGCGACATCATCGTGGTGGATGATGGATCAACCGACCGAACCCGTGCCGTTCTTAATCAGTTCGAGGGAAAAATCCGGGTCATTTCCCATCCCAAAAACCGGGGGGTTTCGGCTGCACGCAATTCAGGCATCATGGCCTCTGATTCGCCCCTTGTGGCGTTTCTGGATTCAGACGATTACTGGCTCCCCCAAAAGCTGTCCACGCAACGACGGTTTATGGAGATCCATCCGGAGGTGAGGATTTGCCAGACCGAAGAAATCTGGATCCGCAACGGTCGGTATGCCAATCCCAGGAAGAAACACTTAAAGCCCTCGGGGTGGATATTCGAACCCTCTCTTAAACTCTGTCTGGTCAGCCCGTCGGCCGTGATGATCAGACGCCCGCTCCTCGAGGAAGTGGGTTTTTTCGATGAATCCCTCCCCGCCTGTGAGGACTATGATCTCTGGTTGCGCATCCTCTGCCGGTATCCGATTCCGCTCATTGGAGAAAAGTTGGTCATCAAGGAAGGCGGACATGTCGATCAACTCTCCGCCCGTTTCAGAGGCATGGACCGCTTCAGGATCCGGTCCCTCATCAAGCTGCTCAACAGCGAACCGTTGGCGCCGGCCCAACGGGATGCGGTTCGAAAAGAGCTGGTTCTAAAAGGCCGCATCTACGGAAATGGCTGTATTAAGCGAGGCCGGATAAAAGAGGGCGCATACTATGTGAACATCCTCAAGTCCCTTGACGCCGTATAGGTGATGCGCTCGGAACTATCATCGATCCGTTACTTTCATTGAAAAGCCCGTCATCATTTGATATGAAATAGAGAAATGAAGCCTGTTTTCGGGCTGTGGCAAGCTTTAAAAGAGGATATCGAGTAGCGACCCCTCGGAGGACAAAAATGGTCTATGATACGGCCTTGAGGGCCTATTTATCCAAAAGGTTGGAAGAGATCGAGTCGGCCGATATTCTGGTGGGCATTCCCTGTTACAACAACGAGCCCACCATTGCGCATGTCATACAGATGGTCACCCATGGGCTGGCCAAGCACTACAAAGACAAGCGGAGCGTGATTCTGGTGGCGGACGGGGGCTCCACCGACGATACACGGGAGGTGGCCCGGGAATTTCAGATCAAGCCGTGGCAGGAGAAGATCGTCACCATCTACCGCGGACCCGCAGGCAAAGGAACGGCCCTGCGGTCGGTATTTGAGGCGGCCAACCGCCTCGGCGTCAAGGTCTGCGCCATGGTGGATTCCGACCTGAGGAGCATCACGGCCGACTGGGTTAAGTACCTGCTGTCGCCCGTGCTGGAAAAGGGGTACCAGTACGTGGCCCCGGTGTATGTGAGACACAAATACGACGGCACCATTACCAACAACATCG
Source organism: Deltaproteobacteria bacterium (assembly GCA_037382425.1). Taxonomy (GTDB): domain Bacteria; phylum Desulfobacterota; class DSM-4660; order Desulfatiglandales; family Desulfatiglandaceae; genus JAIPDZ01. Next base: position 926 of record JARRPY010000379.1, on the reverse strand, counting down.
TCTATAATTTGACCCGTGCCTTGTACGGGAAACGAATCCGGCAGCCCATCGGCGGCGATTTTGCCCTGTCCCGGGACGTCACGCGTTTCTATACGGACCAGGACGTGTGGCAGACCGATGTGGCCCGGTTCGGGATTGATATCTGGATGACCACCAGTGCCGTGACCCAGGGATTCAACATCTGTCAGTCCAACCTCGGGGTAAAAATCCATGATGTCAAAGATCCGGGCGAGCACCTGGGTCCCATGTTTCGGCAGGTCCTCTCCGCCCTTTTTTCCCTGATGGAACGCTATGAGGGGTTCTGGAAGGGGGTCAAAGGAAGTGAGGCCTTGGAGACCTTCGGTTACGAAGGGACCCTGGAGCCGGAACCGGTCAAAGTGAACCTGGATCTCATGATCGATCTCTTCAAGACCGGTCACCAGCAATTTTCGCCCCTGTGGAAACAGGTCTTCAGTAAGGATTGCTTTGACCATATCACCAAGGTGTCCAAGCTGGACTCAGAAGCGTTTCATTTTTCCACGGAGATGTGGGTGAAGCTCCTGTATGAACTGGCTGCGACCTATCACCTTTGGAGCGTTAACCGCCATAAGCTCGTGGACATGATGACCCCGCTTTATTTCGCACGGGTGGCGTCCTTTGTGCGGCAGAGCTGGGACATGTCCACCCTGGATGCGGAGGCCCTGGTGGAAGAACAGGCCCTCAAATTTGAGGAACAAAAGGAGTACCTTATCCAGGTTTGGGATCAAAAGTCGGCTGAAAAGGCAAAGGCTGAAAAAGCAGTACGTTGATATCCGATGCCGAATAGACGCCTACGAGTCCTGTTCGTTTCATCAGAGGTCGCTCCCTATGCCAAGACAGGGGGGCTCGCCGACGTCACCGGATCTCTGCCCACGGCACTGAAAGGGGCGGGGGTGGACGTGCGGCAT
>JARRPY010000378.1:0-3236 GCA_037382425.1 Deltaproteobacteria bacterium | reverse complement strand
GGGGTAGGGGTCCAAGCACCCACGCAAGGATTGTAGAGATAATGTCGGGAAGGGCCATCTTCCAGCAGTGACTTGTAATAATCTGCAAGGACCCGTTGTAATAGTTAAGTCGAAGGCAGCGGGAGGGATTTGGTCTGGCGCATGAGCCAGTATGAGCTATGAAGGAGGGGTAACTCTCTCTGACGTGGTGTTAAACACCACGCCGCAAGAGGTAACACCTTGAGCGGGCAAAGGGGCTCTCGGTAAATGGCGGGCGCTCAAAGGAAACACTAACCGGACACTGTGCCGGGTAAGTAGTGAGAACAACAAAAGGGTGTCGAGCCGGAGATCAAACCATTTGACCAAGGGGTGTATGTGTGCAAGCGCTTAAATTTCGGGTTAAATGGGAAGGGTCCTGGGAAAATGCCATTGCTGCCAACCGGACTCGGGAAATCCGACCGTCCGGGATGAGAGGGGGGCTTGCGGAAACGTGGATTATGGAGGAGGCTAAACGGGCACGGAAAGCGGAAACGCCGAAACAGCCAAGCCGACACCTAAGGTCAAGCGCGCCGTATTTCTACCCGACCCCGAGATCACTCTCCAAAACGTTATAAAACGGTATTTCTATACTTGACATATTGTTATAATATGTTATAAGTAGCTGATGAACGAAATTCTTTGGCATAACCGTGCACGCAAGCAAATGAAAAGGATTCCGGAACATTACAGAGAGGCCGTTCATGAAAGCATAGATAAGTTGGTCGAATTTCCAAGGTGTGAGCAGCTTGATATCATTGAACTGAAAAATCACAAGTATGACTACCGCCTGAGGGTTGGCCGGTATCGAGTCCTATTCGACTATTCCAAAATCGTTAAAATCATTAAAATACAAGAGGTGAAAAAAAGAGATGAGCGTACATATTGATCATCAAATCATAAAACAAAATGGCAAGCCTGCATTTGCCGTTATCCCCTGGAACGAATACCAGAAACTATTACGGAACCAAATTGAATCTGATGAATCGGATGTCTGGTTTCCCAATGAGGTGGTAAAAGCAAATGTCCGAGGGGACAGCCTTATAAAGGCATGGCGTGAGTATCTGAATTTAACCCAGGAAGAGTTGGCCGCCAAATCGGGCATGAAGCAATCAGCCCTTGCGAGATTGGAAAACGATACCATCAAGCCAAGAAGATCGACCCTGTTAAAACTGGCGGATGCAATGGGTATCACTGTTGATCAGTTAATTGATTGACGTAAAATAAATATCCAGTCACTGGTGCCGCTCCAAAAAGAAGGGAGCCCCCCAACCCCCACAACCTCTCAGGGGCGGACATGAAGTCGATTATCTTATGGTCGATCAGAGAATCAGCCGCCCCACCGGCCGGCAGCCCCAAAGTCTAGTCCTTGACCGCCCCCATGATGACGAGGGGCACCCATTTCACCGTTAGCCGTGCGCTGATGGCGTGAAACAGGCGACGAACAGGAATAAGGGCATCAGAATCCGCGTTGAAAACTCATTCAAATCTCTATCAACGGTCAACAGGAGATCTGATCCTAATTTCACAGAAGTTACTCAATTACAAATGGACGTTCCCAAACCCCATGCCTACAGCTCCCTAAGGGGCAGCGCAGTGACATCCGATCCCAATGGCAGGCGGATCTCACCCGGATGGATCACATACCCGGGCATGACTTTGGGGCCCAAATCCTGTCGGAATCTCTTGATCGCCTTGGCAAACGCCGGCTTTGGGGTGGCGGAAAGCTTGACCTCGATGGGAACGAGCCTATCTGCGGCCTCAACCACCATGTCCACCTCTGAACCGGAGGCGGTGCGCCAGAAATGGATCCGGGCATCATGGCCCCGGTGGGTAAGCGTTTTCAGAATCTCAGAGAGGACCGCAGTTTCCAGGATAGGGCCGGCCATAGGGCCTGCGGCGGCATGCTCGGGATCTTTCAGTCCGGTTAGGTAGCAGAGTGTTCCTACGTCCGTGAAAAAGACCTTCGGGGTCTTGACGAGACGCTTTCCCACGTTGGCAAAATAGGGCCTCAGAACAAAGACCTGATAAGTCGCCTCCAGAATGGAAAGCCATGCCTTTACCGTATTGACCGCAATGCCGAGGTCGCGGGCCAGATCAGTGAGGCTCAGAAGCTGGGCGCTCCTTGCGGCCAGCGCCCGGAGAAAGGCCTGGAACTGGGAAAGGTCGCCCACCTGGCGGAGGGAGCGAACGTCTCGCTCCAGGTAGGTCTGGACATAACTGGCGTGCCAGAGAAAGATGTCCCTTTCGGGGTTGGCCGCCAGCTCAGGATACCCTCCCCTCAGAAAGCCTCTCCAAATATCCTGATAGGAGCCACCGGATATCATGCCCGGGGATGCGCCTGTCTCCCAGGGCAGCGGGGCATGAGGATTTCCACCGGCCTCACGTGCAGACAGGGGGAGCAGCCGAAGCATGGCCGCCCTCCCGGCCAGGGATTCCGTGATCTTCTCCATGAGCAGAAGGTTCTGGGAACCGGTCAGCAGATACTGACCGGCAACGTGCCTATGTGCGTCGATTCTCTCTTTGATATAGGGTAGAAGATCCGGGGCGTACTGCACCTCGTCATAGATGACCGGCGGGCGGTGCATCTCCAGAAAGCCACGGGGATCCTCGATGGCCGATGCCCGAATATCCGGGGTCTCGAGTGAGACATAGCCATAATTGTCTGCAAAAAGGGTTCTCAAGAGGGTGGTCTTGCCCGACTGGCGGGGCCCGGTGAGAACGACCGCGGGAAACTCGGATGCCGCCTTCTTGACAACCGGCTCCAAGGACCTTGCTATATATCTCTGCATCGTGAGTTGACTCCTTCACTGTATTTATGCATTTCAAATGCAAAATTGCAAGAAGTTTGTCTTGTAAAACCGTTTTATCAATGGAAATTGGCATCTTATCCCTATCTCCTGGCCCTTGACTTTTGTGTCCCGGACGAGACTCACTCCGCCGTGGTCATCGAAGCCAAATTGACCAGCGACGACGGCACGGCGCGGGACAAGGTGGCCAGGATCAAGGAACTGGAAACCCAGCGCAATCAGCATGTGGCCGAAGGGCGGCCTTTCTATGAGGTGGTGGCCTGTATTGACGGGCGTGGCTTCAGGGAAAGGCGTGAAGACATGCGGCAGATGCTGTTGAGGTTAAACGGTAAGGTATTCACCATGGCCACCCTGGACCAGTTGATCACCCACACCCGGATCCGGGAATTTGTCAGTTCGCCGACTTGAGAG
>JARRPY010000377.1:0-3246 GCA_037382425.1 Deltaproteobacteria bacterium | reverse complement strand
ACGCTCGAGCAGTAGCCGTGGTCGCACTGGTTCTGGTCCCTCGAGCCCACGCACTGCAGCCACGCGATCTTCTCCGGCGCCTTCCCGTCCGACGGCCGCTTTAAATGGCCCTGATAGGGGCCGGTCGCGCTCAGGATTCGTTCAAACTCCATGCTCGTCACCACGTTCGGGTATCTCGAATACCCGTACGGCTCCAATACACTCGGGTCAAACGCCTCAAACCCAGGCGATAATATGATCGAACCCACGTCGATGACGACGGTCTTTTCTTTTTCGTCGAAGTTAATGGCGTTGGTAGGACAGAACTTTTCGCAGGCCCTGCATTTTCCTTTCTGGAAATAAATGCAGTTTTCTTTGTCAATGGCATATTTCAGGGGAACGGCCTGCGCGTAATCCACGTAAGCGGCCTTTCTCTTGATCAGGCCTTCGTTGAAGGGATCATCCACTTTTTTGGGGCATTTTTCCGCGCAGGTCCCGCATGCGATACATTTGTCCATGTCCACAAAGCGCGGATGCTTAAGGACTTCCACCTTAAAATGTCCGGATTCGCCCTCGATACGACTGATTTCGGAAAGGGTGAGAAGCTCGATATTCAGGTGCCGGCCGACCTCGACCAGTTTGGGAGAGATAATTCACATGGAACAGTCATTGGTGGGAAAGGTCTTGTCCAGCTGGGCCATCACTCCACCGATGGACGCAGAGCGCTCGATGAGATACACATAATATCCCGCGTCTGCCATATCCAGCGCAGCCTGCATGCCGGATATGCCGCCACCGACGACACAAACAGAACCCACAACAGAATTGTCAGCGGTCATTGATTTGCCTCGATTCAGTTTAGATTGGTTTCTTTGGATATGAGTTAATGGTAGTTCTTATATGGAGAGAACAATTTTTTTGTCAAGCAAATTCGGCCTAAAAAGATCAAAATCGCCGCACCTATATAAGGCGTATGTCACCTGCAAAACCCTGCTTTCAAGAGCGGAAAGCCCTCATGTCGGCCCATAGATCAAGATGGACCGTTCTCGTCCCCACGGTGTACGCCGCCCGCCCCATTTCCCTTCCTGCCTGCTTCCGTCTTGAAACGAACCGTTTTTTCTCCAAAAAGGCTGAACCTGAGCCATTCAAATCCGAATTTCATTAGTTCGACGTCATCCGAGGCCAATTTATCCCTCAGCCGTGAAGGCACTTCAAACCGCTGAAGAAATGGGCTTTCAAAGACAAACCTTCGGAACATGTCCAAGTTGTAGGAGACCATGAAAAACATCTGGTGTTTCTGCTGGATGTGGGTCTTAGGCCCTAGGCTCTTGGGAGAGGAGGCGATCTGAAGCCAGGCGTCATTCATGGCATTGTACTCACTCAAGCCCTCGTGCTCCAGCCACTGATTTAGCGTCCATTCCGTCTTTTCTCCGAACCCCTGGCAATGGGGCTCAACCACGAGAAAAAATTTCTCACAAGCCGCCTTCTCCCCCTGAACAGCCGCAGATGCCCTCCCCACGGGGTACAGGCGGCAGGCCCCGGGACGATCCTCGTATATGGCGCATCCCTGAGCAGTGACGAACGGGCATTTACCCCCTTGATCATCCGTCATTTTCAGTTTGACCATGGGAAATCGTGTCCCGTTTTTAACAAAGGTCTCCGTAAACCGCTCGAGAAACTGATCAGAGTTCAGTCCCAGACGATGTTTCATGCGCAAAATATCGAAAGGCGTTAATGTCAGTTGAAGCCTGGCGCAGCATTCCGTGAAACAGGGAACGTTGGGGTGACAGCCAAATTGGAACCCCTCGTCCGGCAGCGGCCTAAAGGTTTCACTCATCGGCCCGCATCCTTATCTCCTGGAACGGCACTCTTCTTGATGGAAAAGACCTTCTGACCAAAAATGCCGAATTTGATCCAGTCGAAGGCAAATTTCAAAAGATCTGCATCCCGACGCTTGATTTTCTCCAGCGTGACGTCGTCCACCTCAAATTTATCGAGAAACGTGCTGTTCAATACGAAATCTCTGAATTTATCCAGGTTATACAACGACATAAAGGTCATCTGATAAATCTGGGGATTGTCAATATCCAAATCCTGAGCCTTGAGGGGAGCGGTTACCTGTGAAAATAGTTGATTCATTTCATCGTAGATGGGGACCCCCTGCTCTATGAGCCAATTTGAGATCCTTGCATGTTCATTCTCTTCAAGCCCCTTACACCGCGACGAATTCGTGATAATGCTGAAGGTGCCATCATCATTCATGTCCAAAGGATACATGCGACAGGGCCAAGGCCGATCGTTGTAGACCTGGCACCCATTTTCATTCACGAAAGGGCAACGCTTGTCATCCTCGTTCATCTTGAGGACCACCATGGGAATCAGCAGCTTCTCTCTTCGAACAATAAGGGTATATCGATCAATAAATTCACCGGAAGTGATGCCCAAGGCATTCTTTAAACGGACCACATCGTAAGGACTCAGCACAATGGTGATGTCCTGACAGCACTGTGTGAAACACGGAACGCCGGGCGCACATCGAAACTGAAAAACATGGTCCGGATCCATCCTCAAATGATTCTTTTTCGGCGTTGTTGCTTTTGATTCATTCATTATCTCATTAGGTCCTTTCAAGAAATTTCAGCACACATGATCACAAAACCGCTTGACACATCCAAGCGGTTCGTCTTTTACTCTGATTGCCTATATCAGTTTCTATTAACAGCGGTCAATAATTTGTTTATACCAAAGGAAGGAGTGTACAGATGATCGAAAGGACATTGGCCATCATTAAACCGGACGGAGTTTCACGAAATCTGATTGGACCGGTGATCAAACGGTTGGAAGCGGCAGGTCTAAACATCTTGGGTATGAAAATGATCCGGATGACCAAGCAGCAGGCCAAGGGATTTTACAGAGTACATGAAGGAAAACCCTTCTACGAAAGTGTCACCGATTTTATGTCATCCGGTCCATGTGTCGTTATGGTTTTGGAAAGTGAGGATGCTATCCGGCGCTACAGGACGTTAATGGGCGCCACCGATCCAAAAAAGGCGGAAGCAAACACCATACGACACGAGTTTGCCACCGATGTTGAAAAAAACGTCGTGCATGGATCCGACTCAATCGAAAACGCCACCATTGAAATGAACTACTTTTTCAGTTCACTAGAGATCGTAAACGATTAGATAAAAAAATCCGCTTCTTGAGGTGAATCCAAAGAAGCGGATTTTAACATGTCCCCTCTCGGAGCATCTTAACCATTCTGGC
>JARRPY010000376.1:0-3255 GCA_037382425.1 Deltaproteobacteria bacterium | reverse complement strand
ACCTTTTGGTGAACTCGTTGGACAATTTCACCACCTCCGGGTCTTTGAAACCGGTCATGTCAAAATACCAGAACATCTGACACATGACCCCTGTGAGGGCCTCTGGTGGAATGCCGGTGGCGAAGACGTTCACGATCCACTGGAAGAAAATCTTGGTCTTCTTGCCCATGCCCATCTCATAGGCCTGCTTGAGGATGTTGATGGCATCGTTTCCCCACTGCCCCATGATGACGATATCTGGCTTGGCCTCCATAGCCTTTATGAGATAAGGGGTCATATCGGCGGTACCGACCGGCGTCATGATCACCTTGTATTTAACATCCGGCATTTTTTTAAGCACATTTTCATGGCCTCTGAGGGCACCATGGCCGTATGCATAGTCTGGAAGCAACAAAACGATGTTTTTCATTTTCATGACTTCCGTTACATAGGCCGATGCGCCACTGCCTATGGATTCCGCTGGAGGGATCATGGACATGCTGTAAGGACCCTTTAATTTTTTGGTGAACATCTTCTCTGGGACGCCGTTGGTGGCTACGAAGATGATAGGGGTCCGTTTGCTCTGGGCGTTCATGGCCAGAGAGACATGGGCAAATGTCCCGCCAACCAGGGCTGTAATCCCGTTATCCTTGATCATGGACTTCATCTTTCGAACGGCCACATCCGGCTTGGTCTCCGTATCCTGATAGATGGCATCGATCAGGACCCGTTTGCCACCGAAATTCGCGCCGCCCGCTTCGTTGATCTCCTTTATTGCTAGCTTGGCCGAGTCCATTTGCTTGGTGCCAAGGGCCGATCCTTTACCCGTCATGGCGTACATAATCCCCATCTTAATGGTATCTTTTTCGGCAGCAGGAGAACCCATGGAAAAGCCTGCCACAAACGCCATTACCATGACCAAAATAAGCGTCGATTTGAAGATTTTTTTCATCCCTCTTCTCCTTTCTAGCTTAAAATACGATCAACTCGCTGCCGGAATGCGATGGCAGGATCAATCGCCCGCGTTTTCTCTTGATTGATCGGCCACCCAATCCGCCTTCCGGCCCTCCCATCCTTTTCCTCGTCACACCTCATTTACCTGGTCTGGCATTCCCCCTTTCTCTGAAGTTGCTCCAATCTTAAGCATTCGGCCGGGGCGGGCAGCGCGAAAAAACACTTCGATCCGCTGTTCAGTCCCAAACGCTATGCCATCAAAACGGATCCGGTGATTGTCGAAGTCCGTATGTCGGCGTACAGCAGATAGTGGCCTTTGAGTCTACAGCCAGGAGCAGACTGCTGCGGCGCCTATCAGCATGAGTGACGGATTCTCTGATCTTCCTGATCCCTATACCCTCCTTACCCCATAAGGCCATATTTCAGTATGTTTGTATCGGCTATGCTGCAGACCCTTTCGAGGCCGTCGCGTGCCGCTATGTTGTCTTCTAGCATGTGTTTGAAACGTTTCTGGGCATTTAGGTATTCAGAGGGATGCACCCTCTTTTTGATCTTGCGAACATTTGTAACCTTCCCGCCTACCATTTCAAAAATCGGCACAATGCCGGATTGCACTCCCAATCGTCCTATTTCCAACGTGTGATCACTGGGAAAACCCCAAACCGATGGACACGGCGCATCGATCTGAATATACCGTGGCCCATGATAGGTCATTGCTTTCTCGACTTTCTGTCGCAGATCTCTCAGGTAGGCAACCGAGGCTGTTGCCACATAGGGGACACCATGTGCAGCGACAATGGCTGGCATATCCTTTTTCAGCTGCGGTTTTCCGATAGAATATTTTCCAGCGGGGTGGGTCGTCGTTCCTGCATAGAGAGGTGTTGCACCGCTGCGCTGACCGCCTGTGTTCATATACGCCCCATTATCCATGCAAATATAGAGAACATCATCTCCCCTTTCCAGCATGCCGGATAATGCTCCGAAGCCGATGTCAAAGGTTGACCCATCTCCTGCGATCACCAATACCCTGATATGGTCTCTTCGTTGCGCTTTTAGGGCTGCAACAACACCGGTCGCCACGGAAGGCCCATTCTCGAAAAGATGGTGCATAAACGGAACACGCCATGAAGAATACCCGTAGGTCAAGGTAAAGGTTTCCAGGCATCCGGTGGGCGTGACGACGATGACGTCCCGGCCGGTAACCTTAAGAATATGCCTCACGGCTAATGCCTGTCCACACCCATGGCAGGCCCTATGCCCGGAAACAAAAAGATCCTTTTCCTGTAGCACTTTGTTTTGGCTCAATCTCGGGTCCCTTTTAAGGTAAGACTTCTGGTTTCAGATCCATCCAATATGGTTCAAAAGGATAAATTCCTGACTCAAAGGCTTTTTCAGCCAATTCTACGATGTTACGAATTGTTTCGTGATTTATAACTCTCCCTCCTAGCCCGGCGATAATATCGATAACGATCGGGGCGTCTGGTCGTCCATAAAGCTTGGCTTTCAGGTCCAGACCGACAGCCCCTCCACTTCCCATGGAGAAATTGGCCTCCATAACTGCAACAACTTTAGCATCCTGAATTGCTTTCAGAATGTCTTCAGAAGGAAAAGGTCGATAACAGCGGATTTTGATCAGCCCTACTTTTTTCCCGCCGGCTCGCAGATTATCCACTGCGTCTTTTGCTGTTCCGGCTACCGATCCCATCGCGATCAGAACAATTTCGGCGTTTTCAGTTCGGTATAACTCAATAAGACCGTCGTGATCCCGACCGCTTATCTCGCCCCATTCAGATAAGATCGCCTTGATCCTTTTTTTCCCACGCTGCATGGCGTCATGTATGGCATATCTGAACTCCATGTAAAGATCATCATCTGCAATGGGTCCCCAACTCTTGGGATCGTTAACATCCAAGAAATGCGTGGGTTTAAAGGGAGGCAGAAATCGGTTTACTTTTTCTTGTTCAACAAGCCGAACTGTTTCATAGGAATGCGTCAATATCCACCCGTCCATGCAGACCATCACCGGGAGTGCTATCTCTGGATCCTCAGCGATTTTGAAGGCGGCAATGTGGGCATCGTAGGCCTCCTGATTGTTTTCCACGTAGATTTGGATGATTCCCGAGTCCCTGAGGCTCATGGCATCCTGATGATCCGGTTGAATACTTATCGGTGCTGAAATGGCGCGGTTCACCCCTGTTATGACAAATGGCAGCCGCATTCCTGCGCTCGCGTATATGACTTCAGTCATGAGCAGGAGACCTTGAGATGTGGAGGCCGTATACGAGCGACTGCCCGCTGCTGAAGCACCCGCCAAGACACTGG
>JARRPY010000375.1:0-3269 GCA_037382425.1 Deltaproteobacteria bacterium | reverse complement strand
TGTGGAGTCCAAGGGATCCACGGCGGGATAGATACCCAATTCTGCGATGGGCCGCGCCAACACCACGGTACCGTCGAGATGGGCAAATGTCGTCGCCGGTGCCGGGTCCGTCAAGTCGTCGGCGGGCACGTACACGCACTGGACCGAGGTGATGGACCCCTTATTTGTGGAGGTGATCCGCTCCTGAAGTTCACCGAGGTCCGTACCGAGGGTGGGCTGATACCCCACCGCTGAGGGGATCCGTCCCAGGAGAGCCGACACCTCGGACCCTGCCTGAGTAAATCGGAAGATGTTGTCAATGAACAGCAATACGTCCTGACCCTTCTCATCTCGGTAGTATTCGGCAGCGGTCAGAGCGGAAAGCGCCACCCGTGCGCGCGCTCCCGGCGGTTCCGTCATCTGCCCGTAGATCAATGCGGCCTTGGGCAGAACTCCCGACTCCTTCATTTCGAGGTAGAGGTCGTTCCCCTCACGGGTCCGCTCGCCCACGCCGGCAAACACACTGATGCCGCCGTGCTGCATGGCGATGTTATGAATCATTTCCATCATCACGACGGTCTTGCCCACGCCGGCACCGCCGAACATGCCCATTTTTCCCCCTCGGGGAAACGGCACCAGAAGGTCAATCACCTTCACGCCTGTCTCAAGGACGTTAACCGACGTATCTTGATCCTGGAACTCGGGGGCATGCCGGTGAATGGGATAAAACTCCGTGGCATCGACGGGGCCCAGCCCGTCCACGGGTCTTCCCACCACATTGAGGACACGACCCAGACCCGGATCTCCAACGGGCATCTGAATCGGTTTGCCCGTATTCTTGACCGCCTGGCCTCTCACGAGCCCGTCGGTCATATCCATGGCAATACATCGGACCACGTTGTCGCCCAGATGCTGGGCAACTTCCACCACAAGGTTATCCGCTGTATCGTCAATGGCTGGATTGGTTATAAGAAGTGCAGTAAGGATCTCAGGGAGTTCGCCTTCCGCAAACTCCACATCGACTACCGGACCGATGACCTGTATTACTTTGCCCTCATTCATTGTAAAATTAAGACCTCCTTAATTATTAAAAACCATTACCCTTTCAAGGCTTCTGCACCACCCACGATGTCCATCAGTTCAGCCGTAATCGCCGCCTGCCTTGCCTTATTGTAGATAAGCGTCAGATTGTCGATCATCTCGTTACAATTCTTGGACGCGTTATCCATGGCGGCCATTCGTGCAGCATGTTCACTGGTTTCATTCTGTAGGAAGGCATTCATTATCTGGACACTGATATGCTTGGGAAGCAATTCGATCATGAGTGATTCTGGACCCGGTTCACAAAGGTATTCGGCTGCAGCGGATGCCTCCTGATCTTCCTCGCTTTTTGGAGGTTCTATGGGAAGGAGTTTGACCAGGGTCGGTGTCTGTTTGGCCATGCCGACAAACCGACTGTACATCATATAGACCTCATCAACCTCCTCTGCCAGGTAACGATCGATGAAGCCCTTTGTCATATTATTGATGAAGGAGATATCCACATTTCCGTAGAGATTGACATGGCTCTCCGTCAGGGTGACTTCCCGCTTCTTGAAATAATCCCTTCCCTTTTTCCCCACCGTCGTCAAACTGCACTCAAGCCCCTTGCTGCGCTGCTCATTCAGCCATCTCTGGCCCATGGCCTGAAGATTGGTATTAAAGCTTCCGCACAATCCCCGATCCCCTGTAAAGTGGAGCAGTTCGACTCTGGATACCTGGTCTCTCGCGACAAGCAAGGGGTGAATATCCGGTTCGATACGGCTTGCCAAATTTCCAAGCACTTCCGCAAACTTGCTCGCATAGGGGTCAAAGCTCTCCATTCTGCCCTGGGCACCACGGAGCCTGGCAGCGGCCACCATATTCATGGCCCGGGTAATCTGCCTCGTCTTTTTGACAGCGCCTATCTTTCTGAGCACATCTCTTAAGGTTGCCATCTACCCTTTCTCTCTATTCTTGGGGTTATCTGTCATCCATTGGCATTTTGCACCATGGGGGCAGTCCCTCATTCCCCAATGGATGTCGCTTATTCCGCGGGTTGAAACATCCCCTTGAACTCATCAAGGGCTTTCTTCAGATTCTCACCCGTCTCGTCGCTGATATCTTCCTTTTCCTTGATATCGTTTAAGATTTCCGGAGATTTGCTGTCCAGAAATTCCAGCATCTGGGCTTCATAGTCCGCAACAGCCGACTCCGGCCACTCATCTAAATATCCGTTTGCAGCGGCAAACAGGATGGCCACTTCCCGCTCGGCACTCATGGGCTGATACTGGGGCTGCTTGAGGACTTCCACCAGCCTTCGACCCCGATTGAGCTGGCGCTGTGTGGCCTTGTCCAGATCACTCCCGAACTGGGCAAATGCCTCCAGTTCCCTGAACTGGGCCATGTCCAGACGGAGGGTGCCGGCCACCTTCTTCATGGCCTTTGTCTGCGCGGCCCCGCCCACCCTGGAAACGGATAGCCCGACGTTAATGGCCGGTCGAACCCCTGAAAAGAAAAGGTTGGGTTCAAGGTATACCTGACCGTCGGTAATGGAAATCACGTTTGTGGGGATGTAGGCCGACACGTCCCCGGCCTGTGTCTCAATAATGGGCAGCGCCGTGAGCGAACCCGCGCCGAGTTCATCGTTCACCTTGGCGGCCCGTTCCAAGAGGCGCGAGTGGTTATAGAAGATGTCTCCGGGGAAGGCCTCACGTCCGGGGGGACGCCTCAGCAGGAGGGAAACCTGACGGTATGCGGTCGCCTGTTTTGAGAGGTCATCGTAGATGATCAGGGCATGCTGACCCTTATCTCGATAATATTCGCCGATGGCGCATCCCGCAAAGGGGGAAAGGAACTGCTGTGTCGCCGGATCACTGGCACATGCGGCCACCACCGTGGTGTATTCCATGGCCCCGTTTTTTTCGAGGACATCCACCACCTGTGCCACGGTGGACTTCTTCTGACCAGTGGCCACATAGATACAATAAATATCCGTATCCTTCTGATTCAAGATGGCGTCCACACATACGGCGGTTTTTCCGATCTGGCGGTCACCGATGATCAACTCCCGCTGGCCCCTGCCGATGGGCGTCATGGCATCGATGGCCTTGATTCCCGTATACATGGGCTCGTTCACCGGCTGACGGGCGATAACACCGGGGGCGGCCAATTCCATACGCCGCGTCTCTTTCGCATCAATGGGCCCTTTTCCGTCGATGGGCGCGCCCACCGCATCGTTCACCCGGCCCAGAACCGCCTCACCCACAGGG
>JARRPY010000374.1:0-3274 GCA_037382425.1 Deltaproteobacteria bacterium | reverse complement strand
AACGCGTGTTTGAGCCTTCAAAGGGAGAATTTAAATGAAACCTTTTCAGCTACTTTTCATGCTCGGTATCTTATGGGGTGTTATGGGCTGCGCTTCCCAGATGCATCAGGTGACCCCTGTAGAACCCCCTTCTGTACCGGCACGCACCACACTCCCGATCCCCCTGGCGGCTGTTGATGATCGGATCCAATCCCTTGAAACCCGCTTAAGCCGGAACCATCTTACCCATGAAGAGAAGAAGCTCATCCAACAACTTCTCAATACCTATCGGACCATCAAGCGCATGTCCCAGGAACCTTACCTCACCACCAAGTCATACGACACGCTGGTTCATTCCCTTTTTCAATCCCTCACCACTTCCGAACAACAGTTTTTCGAGTGCACATCGGCCCAAAAAACATCCTCTGCAGGCGTGACGCGTTTTCTACAGATGAGACAGGATATCTTCAACGCCTTTCTGAATCGCAATTATCAATTTGTCGTCAACCAGAGTCGGATCTTACAGGATACCTTTGGACCGGAAGCCCTCACGCCGGATATCGCCATTGTTTATGCCCTGTCTCTAGCTCAAACGGGCGATCTCAAAACCGCCCTTTCGGTGGGCGATCTGGCCTCCAGTAAGCTGGACCAGATCCCTGATTCTGTCCGGTTAAAAACAGCGATGGCCGAGACCGCATTGAGGCTGGGCAGGAAAGATAAGGCCATTAAGGACTATGAGGTTCTCCTGGATATCCACGGGGAAGAGAGGGCCCTCATCAAGAAGTTGGGCAAAGATCTCAAACAGGAGGTATCGCCTTCTGAAGGTCCGAATGTCCCGTCCGCCCCTATTCCGGAGGTCGAATCGAAGCCGGAAGCGCTGCCCACATATAAGACCCTGGATGCGCTCCTCCAAGCGGTGGACGCACTGGTTCAAAAGAAAGCATACCAAGAAGCCAAACTGCTCCTGATCCGCCACCGGTTGACATTCAACGATGAATCGACTTTAGAAGCTATCGACCACAAGCTTCAGGAAATCGAGGACCTTCAAAAGGAATATGAAGAGGAACGGTCGATCCGCGAGGCCTATGTCAAAGAGACCCTCGATGGGGCGAAACGCCTCATGGATGCGGAACAGTTCGAAGATGCTGTGGACAAGCTGGATAAAATGGAGGGCGATAAGGAATTCATGGCCGAAGCGAGCGCCCTCAGGGCCCGAGCCGTGGAAAACATTATCAATCGGGAACGGAACCAAGCAGCCAAACGCTTCCTGGAGGCCAAAAGGACCACCGATTCCCAAAAGAAAGAAACCCTACTGAAAGAATCCTATGATATACTTAAAGCCTTAAATGAAAAATACCCGTCATCCCCTCTAAATGAAAAGGTTTTATCTAATATGGAAATTGTAAAGAGCGAACTCGAAAAGGTCCGGGAAGAAAACAGGTAGCTCAGAATCTCTCATTTTCCGATGACATGCTTGGCAATCACCCGTCGCTGGATTTCCGATGTCCCCTCGTAAATGGTAAAGACCCGTACGTCCCGGTAATACCGCTCCACCGGATACTCACGGATATAGCCGTATCCCCCGTGTATCTGTAGGGCCTGGTAGGCCACCTTGTTGGCCATTTCAGAGGCGAACACCTTTGCCATGGAGGCAGCCGCAGAATAATTCTCCCCCCGGTCCCGCATGGCGGCCGCATTGAAGGTCAACAGACGGGCCGCCTCGATCTGCGTGGCCATATCCGCAATCATCCACCGGATCCCTTGAAATTGGGATATGGCCTTACCGAACTGAACCCGCTCTCTGGCATAGCCCACCGCTGCGTCCATGCAGGCCTGGGCCACTCCCACGGACTGGGAGGAAATGCCGATACGGCCCCCGTCCAGAGAGGCCATGGCGATCACAAACCCGTCCCCCTCCTGACCCACCAGATTCTCGGCCGGGACCCGGCAGTCCTCAAAAATCAACTCCGCCGTGTCCGAAGCCCTGAGCCCCATCTTCTCTTCTTCCTTTCCCACATGAAACCCGGGCGTCCCCTTATCCACTACAAAGGCGCTGATGCCCTTATGCCTGGCATCCCTGTCCGTGTACGCGGTCACCACGGTGAGGTCTGAATTTTTCCCGGTGGTGATAAACATCTTGTTGCCGTTGATTACGTAGCTGTCCCCGTCTCGAATTGCCCGGGTTTTCTGGCTGACCGGATCCGACCCGGCACCGGGTTCGGTCAGGGCGAAGGAGCCGATCTTCTTACCGGCGGCCAAAGGTTTCAGGTAGGTCTCTTTCAGATATTCGGACCCGTAGATGTAGATCGGCCCGCAGGCCACTGAATTGTGAACCGACATCACCACCGCCGTGGAGGCACAGGCATAGGCGATTTCCTGCAGGGCCAGGGAGTAACTGACCGTATCCACGCCGGCCCCGTTGTATTCGGGAGGGACATTCATCCCCATCAAGCCCAATTCCCCCATCTGCCGGATATTCTCAAATGGGAATTCCTTGGTCTTATCCCGTTCAGCCGCAGTGGGCAACACCACGTCCCGGGCAAAATCCCTGACCATGGCACGGATCATCCGCTGTTCTTCGTTCAACTGATAAGCCATTTATCCTCCCGGTGACCAAAGTGAGCTAAAGTGACTAAAGTGAACTAAAATTTCGATCTCGATTATCTCAGCCAGTCTTATATGATTGACGTATCTTCGAACTTTAGCTCACTTCGAACTTTAGTTCACTTTAAACTTGGAGTATTTACGGCGTATAGAGCACCACCACCAGTTCGGCCTTCTTGGCGCTGATGTTTTTCAACTTATGCGGGATGGCCGAGTTGAAGTGGATACTCTGTCCGGGCCCTAGGACATTTTTGTTTTCGCCCACCATCACCTCCACTTTCCCTTTCAGCACGTATTGAAATTCCTCGCCCAAGTGCTGATAACTGACGGATTTATGCTCCGATTTGGGATCAATGAATATCTTAAAGGCCTTCAAGTGTTTGTGTTTGGCCGCAGGGGTCAGGGTCTCGTAGGTGTATGAAGCGGTCCGTTTGTCATAGTCGGCATCGGACTTCTTGGCCGCCTTTTGCTTTTCCTGCGTCAGCAGAATGCCGGAATCGATGTCCAATGCGCGTGAGAGTTGCAGGATCACCGCCACCGGTGGGGTCACCTCTCCTTTTTCAACCTTGGAGATGAAGGCGGGGGCGAGACCCGTTTCATTGGCCAGTTGCTTGAGCGTCAGTTTCTTGTCTCTTCTCAACTTCAACAGCCTTTTTCCGATCGGTTGGCTCTTCTTTGCTCTCGGCATGGT
>JARRPY010000373.1:0-6008 GCA_037382425.1 Deltaproteobacteria bacterium | reverse complement strand
GGGTTTGATTTGGTATGGTTCAATAAAATCAAGCAGTTGGATGCCATTTTGATGCACGCATTCCTCACTCCTGACCAAGCAAATTGAGAACGCGGCCATCCCACATGTTGTGGTAGGTGCAAATTAGGTTCTAAGTCCCCGGATCTGTCCACATCGACTGCTTTTAGGACTTTTCACCCGATTTTTGGGGTGGTTATTTTTCAAATGGGGGGAGTAAGGCAAAACAGACCCGAGATATCAGACATGGAACTCAAGGACATCACTTCATTCGTCTATATCAACGGGGACTATTGATAAACTCCAATCAAGTATCTTAAAACTCTCGTAAAAGTCTGACTTGGTGAGTATCACAATATTAGGTGAATCGGCCTAAGGCGCTCTAATCCGCCGATATCTCCTATTGTCAAATAGAGCCATACACAACGCCTTACTTCTAACCACGTCATCAGTCGTGAAGTCGAGTTCCCGGTTCTGGTCCGGTCGTTCTTTGCACCTCTGGCAATTCAGCCCAAGACCGGCATGAGCGGCCCGTGATAGACATTTTTCATATTGTGGGCAGTAGAGATCCCTGGTCTGTTTCTTTG
Organism: Deltaproteobacteria bacterium; assembly: GCA_037382425.1. Taxonomy (GTDB): domain Bacteria; phylum Desulfobacterota; class DSM-4660; order Desulfatiglandales; family Desulfatiglandaceae; genus JAIPDZ01. Next base: position 5,424 of record JARRPY010000373.1, on the reverse strand, counting down.
GCAACTATGGCCTCGTAGTTTAGATATTATCCCCATATTTTTTGTGTTTTGAGTTCTTGTGTGATAATTCCCTTTTCGGAAAGGAGGCTTCAAAATGAAAATATATTTTAACCATACTTGTGGAACACCGATTGTAATAGATTCGGAAGAATACCCAGAATTTTTCGAGAAAGAGAAATTAGGTGCTCTCACTGCAACCTGTGAATACTGCAAAGAGCCTATTAGTATCACCTCCCGTGATATTGAATCTTACAAAAAGGCGTCCCGCGTATATGAGCCATTGAAACCAACTTGGAAATTTGAATGGGAAGAATAATATCCCCTCGGAATCTGTAGAGATCTCTATCTCCTTACCCCTGTCTTCATCGCCTAAATTTTAAAAAATCTATGTTTATTTCACCCACAACTGACCCACCATACAGCGGATTGGCATGCCCCCCGCCCACGGCCAATTCCGTGAGCGAGAACATACCAGCCGAAGCCGGATGGATGAAAGCCTGCTCGAAGCGCTACTCGACGGTCGTTAACTCGCGGCCCACCTGGAGGACGCGGAGAAGCCGCGCCATGTATCACCGAGGAGGAAAGGAGAGACATTTAAGGAATGCGGTGTTGATGGGTGGGTGAAGAAATGTGAACAAAAAACCGGGCATCTTTAGTGATGATGTCCAGTGCTGCGGAGAGATATCATGGAAATCAAGCAAACCAACATTGTGGTGGTGGGTGCAGGCGCCATTGGGGGCGTCACCGCGGCTTTTATTAAACTGAAAGGTTGGGACCCTGAGATCGTATGCAAACATCAGGAAACCGCAGACAAGATATCGGGGAGAGGACTCCAGATCACTGGTCTTAGAGGGAAACACACAGTCCAAATGAAGGCTGTGAAAGATATTTCCGATCTCTCTGACCAGAAAGATCTCCTATTTCTCGCAACCAAAGCCGGTGATTGCCTGAACGCTGCCAGAGATCTCTTGCCCCACCTGGGACCTGATTCAATGGTTGTTTCACTTCAAAACGGAATTTGCGAGGAGGACCTAGCAGATATTCTTGGTAGAAATCGGGTGATCGGGTGTGTTGTTGGGTGGGGCGCAACCAATAAAGGGTATGGAGAAGTGGAGGTGACTTCTGAAGGAGAATTTATAATTGGTAATATGGACAACCTCCCAGATGAACGGCTTTCTTCCATTCAGGAGATACTTGGTTCGGTCTACCCAACTCGTATTTCCGAAAACATTATGGGAGAACTCTACTCCAAACTTATTATCAATTCCTGCATCAATTCCCTCGGCGTCATAGGCGGGGTGACCCTAGGAAAACTTCTGGCCAATCAAAAAGCGAGGGAGATATTTTTTGAAATCATGCGCGAAGCCATTGCTGTTGCAGACGCTATGCACATCAAAGTTGAACCTGCTGGAGGTGGAAAGTTGAATTATTATCGTCTGCTTGCCCAATCCGGAATGTTTGCTGAGCTGAAGAGGTATCTCACGTTTCGGGTTGTAGGCTTCAAGTACCGGAGGATAAAATCATCGAGTCTCCAATCATTGGAGAGGGGCCGTAAAACAGAAATCGACTTTCTTAATGGATACATCTCCAACAAGGGAAAAACCTGTGGGGTTAAGACCCCAGTGAACGATGCAGTGTGTAAAATGGTCCGAGAAATTGAAGATGGCCGGAGGACGATAGGTCTAAGAAATTTGCATGATCTGCCTGACTAGATACGGAATCATTATCACCACCCAGCTCGGCGGCCCCGAAAGCGAGTTTATCACAAACTCTTAAATTGGGCTGGAGATGGCGTAGGATTAGAGCAGGTAATGTTCATATACCGCCTATACGCGTATAATCCCGATAGGTGCAGGGCACTGAAAAATCAATTCAAGGACATCACCTCATTCACCTCTCTCAACGGGGACTATGAATAAAACTCTAGTCGAGTATCACAGCATAAAATTACCTCAATTTATTCAAAAATACCAACTCGATCCTCGAATACCAAATTTGACACCGGGCTTCCAACGGTGGATTAAACCACGCTCAGCGCTCACCCGCACCCCACCCAACAGGCTTCGCCATTCCGGCGCGTTGTAGCCGGGATGAACCACGAATTCCCCGGACAGATTATTTTGACCCCACGGTTCTTTTTGTTTGAGGCAGTGATAGGATACAGCTGCTTAACATTACGAAATTGTAATGTCTGTGAAAGGTTTTGGAAAGGTTTAGGTTATATTATGGAAAGTTAGGATCAGTTTCAAGTGTCACACGAGAAAGCTCTCATATGTAGTCATATGGCGGCTAAAACGCTTATTAAATGAAAGGAGGTAATATAATGGATCCTGTGTGGGAAAGAGATCTAAAACAAGTCTTCGGTGATACCAAGGCGCTTGAACACGGATTTGAAGTACTCGAAGAAGACCACGCCAAGTGGAATAGTGATGGGGAACAAAAGGATTTGATGAATATATTGGAGCGAGCTCAACGGCTTGAATCTGATGTGACTATTTTAATGAGCGATTGCTTTCGCTTGGCTCAGAAAAAGTCAAACAATGGAATCAAGAATGATCTGAGAAACGCATTCAGAGGTCTTGACGTACTGTTTGAAGATTTGAAAACCCTCCGAACGGACTTAGATCAATCCTACGCAAAGTCAGATGCATTGACGCAACTGGAAATTGACTGGGCCAGATTCAGAAAAACGCTTAGACAGATTCAAAGAGATCTCGCCCAGGAAGAATACGCTTCGTAAGGCGCCAAGTTATCAGACACCAAAGAATTCAAGACTGGGAGATCAGTCAGGTACCATCGGAATAGTCGCAGGCTTGAAATACCTGTTTGTAGCGGAGCGCTGGTACAATACTCTAGGTCAAAGGGCGAGTCCTGTGGGGCTGACTATTGGTGGGCTCACCATTCTGCTGACCAATGCCCGATATCTCGGGATTAATAAGACATTCCCTGTATCAGAAATTGGTGCAACAAAATTCTACCACGGAACATTGAAAATCTTGATAATGAGCAAAAAGGCTCTGCCAATCACTCTGATCTTTTTCATGAAACTTTAAACATGTCTTATAGGAAAAATTACGAGATGAACATTGCACTGCCCACCAGATACAAGATTACACCGCCCCATTTACCACATACGCTCAAGGAGAATTATCCGGGGATTGCCATGGGCCTGAGGGAAGAGCGGTTGTTGTACCGTGAATGGCTTCGAGCGCTTATGGCGCACATCTCCGACCCTCTTTTGATGGTTCTTGACGGCTTGGATCGGCTCACGCCGGAGGCGGCATCCTACCTTTTGATAGAGGCCCTGATCGAAACGGTGCCGCCAAACATCCGACTGATCCTCACATCCAGGGAAACGCCACCCATAGACATTCAAAAACTTAATATAAGCCAGAAAATCTACATATTGGAAAATGAAGATCTGGCCTTCACGGAAGCGGAAGTCGAGTCTTTTTTTATGCACGTCCGAAAGACGCCCTTGGAAAAATGGGAAATCCACCAGGCCCACCAGATCACCGAGGGCTGGATAGGTGGACTGATCCTCCTGAGCACTAAATTGGGCCGTCTATCCAGCGAGGAGAGAGCACGCGTCCTCTCAGGAGATTATCTATCCCGATTCAAGGAGGAAGTCTTTCAGTATCTGGAGGAGATGATCTTCTCGTCATTTTCCCCTCAGCTGCAGGATCTTCTAATAAAGGCGTCCCTTTTCGATGCCATTGACCCCACTTTTCTGCAGCAACTCTTCAACGTACCGGAAGCCGAGAGCATATTTCTCGAACTGAATCGAAAAAACCTGTTTGTCCACAGGACGTTCAGCACAGACGGCCGACAGGTCTTTAGATACCATCAACTCTTCAGGGATTTTCTGAAACGAAAATTCGAACGTCGAAACAACGATAAAGTGAAGCGGGCACTGCTCGTCGAAGCCGGAGACCTCTTTTTTAAGAGAGAGACTGAAGAAGAGGCCCTTAGGTGCTATCTGGAGGCCCGAGCATATGACCGCGCCCTACCGCTATTTGAAAAGATCGGGACTAGGCTCTTAGAAAGGGGTCAGCAGGCCGAGTTGCTTAGACTGGTGCGTACTTTTCCGGAAGTAATGGTGGCTAAGAGTCCGTGGTTGCTGTTCTACCTCTCCATGACGCGGCGGTTCTCCGATGCGACAGAAAATCTCAAAACCCTTCAGCAGGCGCTGTCCCTCTTCGAAGAGAAAAAAGAAACGCGAGGGCAGCTACTGGCGCTTGCCTACTTGATCGAAGCGTCCATTATCGCCGGGCATGATGACACGCCCCTTGCCGTACTCCTGGAAAAGGCGGAAGTCCTGTTAAACAAAGCACCAACCGATCATTACGCCTACGAACTCGCCACATTATGGTTCCTCATGGGATTCGGCACGACGATCCGGGGAGGGAATCCGCGCAAGGGCTTCTGGGCATGCCAGAATGCGGCTGTTCTGGCCGGGAAAACCGGAAACGAAGTGCTCCGGACTCAGGCGTTGATCCAGTCCATGCAAGCCTTGTCCTGGCTCGGCGAGTTCGCCCTTTGCGACCAAATTTGTGCGGAGATTGAGCCTATTATAGACCGTCTCGGGAATCCCGAGCTGCAGGCAATCTATCTTACGGCCCGGGCGGCGCTCATCAGCGGCAGGGGTCAATCAGATGAAGGAGAGACGCTGCTTCTCAAGGCACAGGAAAATATTACATCCCACGGCCTGATATACCTTTATCCCCAGACCCTCCTCTACCAGCTCCTCTTCGACCCGTTGAAGGGGCGATACGATGAGGCAGAAACCTTAGGGAATCAATTATTCCAATTGGCATCTTCCATCAACGCCATCTTCTTCCAAGGCATTGCACGGTTTTTACTCGGGTTGAATGCATATCATCAGGGACGGTTTGCCGAGGCCATGCATCGCGTCCAAAATGCCGCCGAGACTTTTTCCCAAAAAAATGCTCGAAGCGAATTCCACATTCATTGGACGGCATTGATGAAAGGTCTTCTGGCCTATCATCTGACAGCCGATGATTCCATACGCACTGATCTTGATCATGCCGCCTCCTATTATCAGCGGACGTCCAATCATATATTTCTGGCACACGCACGATTTGTTCAGGCCTTATTGTTCGACAAAGAACAGCTGAAAGAGGAGGCCCGGCAGAAATTGGACCAAGGATTCCGTATTGTGAATGAACAAAGTTATGATTATTTTTCCTTTCTCAGTTACAGTGATTTCACGCGTATTTGTGCACTCGCCGTTGAACTTAAATCCTCTGAGGGGCAGGTTCGAGCCCCGGAATTTCTAAAGACCCGTCTGGCACCCTGGGCCGAAAATGAACTCTTAAGACTCGACGCTCATTCAGATACAAAGGTCCAAAAAATGGCCTTTGACATCCGAAGGGACATTCACCGATCCGGCGTTCCTCTTAT
>JARRPY010000372.1:0-3279 GCA_037382425.1 Deltaproteobacteria bacterium | reverse complement strand
AGACCGTGCAAAAAAGAGCGGGGGGTCACCTCCTGTTCGATGAACCCACCCCCCCTTAAAGGCACTTATTTATCTTTGATATCGGTTATTTTCTTCTGAGTGTCACCGACCTGGCAACTCTGCTTCATTCAGGTGGATATCCCGAATTTCGGCAAGATTACCGCCTGAAGAAGAACCCATCCTATAATAATTAAAATAAAAACCCAGATACCCATCTGATTCCTTTCCCTTGGCTGTTCGTGGCTGTTTTCCACCTATTTACTCCTGATGTTTCGGTCATCACGGCACACGGCCGCGCTAGTTAGGCTCAGGAAAACCCTCCTCGCGGTGAACAGGCGGATGACGATGCCCCCGCACTGGAACCAAAACCCGTCGGGGATGCAACGGACGAGAAGGGAGACATCAACTTTTCACTATCCGTATCACCGCACTTGGGGCACGGCTCACGATCCGACCCATCACTTTTGAAGCACAATGATTCGAACACGTTATTACACTTTTTACATCTGAACTCGAATATGGGCATATTTTTTTCTCCTAAAATTGAATAATCTTTAACAGTACAGAGCCAAATTCCGCCAATGGGTTACCCCATTAACATACATTTTGTTTCCCTCAAATATAAAATATAGTCATCTTTGGTGGAATTTGCAAAATCCATTGACTCACTCCCCGCATCCGTTCAAAACCTTCGGCAAAAAGAGGCTCAGCCCCGGCCAATAGGTGATCAACAGTAGCGTGAAGATGAGCAGGATCAGAAAAGGAAAGGTGGCCCGATACACCTCAATCACCGGCTTATCAAAACGGGAACTGGCAATAAAGAGATTGAGTCCCACAGGCGGGGTGTTGTATCCAATGGCCAGATTGGCCAGGAAGATAATCCCCAAATGTACGGGATCGATGCCGAAGCGGGAGGCCATGGGCGCGATGAGGGGCACCACCACCAGAATGGCACTGAATATGTCCATCATGCACCCCACTACAATGAGGAATACATTGAGAACAATAAGAAAAGTGATCTTACTTTGGACCAGTCCCTCCATGAAATGAAGCATTTTCATGGGGATATAGGCATCCACGAGGAAATTGGTGAACCCCAGGGCGGCCCCCAGAATGATCATGATCCCACCGACCATCTTCATGCTCTCTTTCATCACATCGGGAAGGTCCCTCACCAGGTTGATTTCCCTGAAGACCACGGATTTAATGAACAGGACATACCCCACCGTGAGGGCGGCCGCTTCGGTGGCCGTACAAAACCCCGAGTAGATACCCCCCAGGATGAAAAAGGGGATGGGAATCTCCCACAGGGCGGCCCTGCTGGCACGCAAAAATTCCCGCCCGGAAAAGACCGTTCTTTCGAGGCGCCATTTTCTCCCCATATAGATGGAGAAAAGGCAGGGGATCCCCACCATCAGCGTGCCGGGGATCAGCCCGGCCATGAACAGGCGCTCGATGCTGGTTCCGGAAACGAATCCATAGAGGATAATCGGCAGGCTTGGGGGAAAATGAAGTCCCAGACTGCCCGAGGTGGTCATAAGGCCCAGGGCAAAGTCTTCCCGGTATCGCTCCTTAAGGAGTGCCGGGAAAAGGAGCCCGCCCAAGGCGATAATGGTGATGCCGGTGGCTCCGGTGATGGCGGTGAAGAAGGCGCAGGAGACCAGTGCCACCACGCCGAGCCCTCCGGGGACCCACCCGAAAAGGCTTTTGGAAAATCTCACCAGACGGTCGGATGTTCCGCCCTGGGAAAGGAGATAACCGGCAAAAGTAAACAGGGGAATGGCCAGGAGTATGGGGGCGTTTGCCAGGCGGAACATTTCAATGGGTATGGCGCCCAGGGGAACTCCGCCGGCGTAGAACCCGAGCATGGCCGCCGCCAGTATGCCCGCAAACAGGGGGAGCCCCATGACAATGAGGACGATCAGGAGCAAAACAACGGCCCACATCATCGGTGAGAATCCTCGATCACTTGAACGATTTGTTCCACTATCCGAACCAGAAATCGAAACAACAGGAGTAAAAAGCCCAGAGGCAGAATCAACTGGGCGATCCAACTGGGCAGGTTGAGAAACAACGTCTCTCCGAACGTCATTTCGATCTGGATGTATTTCGCGCACACCACGGCCATGATGCCACATATAAGGGCACACACCGTCGACAATACCGTATCCCGTAACGGCAGCCATCGGGGAGGCAACAGAGAGAAAAAGAGGTCAATTCGAATATGTTTGTTGTCTTTGGTGAGGAGAGATGCCCCCAGGAAGGTCAACCAGAGCACCAGCAGCCTCACAAAGGGTTGGGACCAATCCAGATGTCCCATCAAGTGGTTGGCCCACTGAAGGCCCGCGTGGGTGTAAAATCCCCTCAAAACGACCTGAACAAACGTGAGGATCACCATTAACCACAAAAACGTGATGATCAGCCACCCTTCGATTCGGGCCAGGAGTTCATCACATGTTTTGAGAAAATACATGATCCTATTCGGCTCGACGGGCCTTTTTGAGGATCTCGTACACCCGATCCAACAGCGCCTTGGGATAGACCTTGCCGGTCAGATCTCCGGCCACACGAACGCCGATCTCATGAAATTGTCTCAACGCCTCTCCTCGAGGGACGGGCGTGATGGTGATCCCACTGTCTCGAATGACCTTCAGGGCATTATCGTTCTGTTCCCTGAGTCTCCGGGTCAGATCCGCCATGGCCTTTTCCGTACAGCGTTTCAATATGGCAGACAGATCGGCGGGCAATCGGTTGAGAAATCTGGAAGAAATCAAAAGGGCCCCGGTGGAATGCACCAGGGGAAGGGCCATCATGTATTTGACATAGGTCTGCCACTGCAGCGCCAGGGCCCCCAGGGGCGGGGCATAGACGGTGTCGATCATTCCGGTATTCAGGGCCGTGGTCACGTCCGTTATGGCAAGGGGAATCGGATTGACGCCCATGGCCGTAAACGTTTCCTTTGCAATGGGATCCCCTGACCACGCCCACACTTTGAGTCCGGCAAGATCCGACACTTTTTCAATGGGGCTCTTCGAGAAGAGGTGCACATTGCCGACCTCGGCCCAGGAAAGGAGTTCAAACCCCTTCTGTTTCAACTTCTCTGCAAAAAAGGGACGAAGTTCCCTGTGAACAAGGTCCACCTCCCGGGCATTCTGCAACAAAAACGGAAGATCCAGAACCCTCAAGAGCGGAAGAATCTGACCAAATCCCACCCCTGAGAATGCGGCGCAGTGGATCTGACCGATCCGGATTCGCCTCAGCACATCCCCTTCATCACCG
>JARRPY010000371.1:0-6714 GCA_037382425.1 Deltaproteobacteria bacterium | reverse complement strand
GGTGAGTCCGCTGAAGACAAAGGAGGCGGTTTCTCTGAGGTTTATGCGATTCTTGAACAGGCGGATGATAAAGGGTGCCGCAAAGGTGATGAGTACAGGGATGAGCGGACGTGCGCTGGCGATGATATGGGTGTCGACGCTCATACCCACTTATCCCTTCCGCCCTGAAATGTCCGGGGTCTGGGTGGAACGAAACCGCCGGCTCACCACCAGGATGATGGCGATGATCAGGGTGGCTTCGGCCGCCGCCAGACCGAGGATGAAAAGCATCCCCATGTGTCCCAGCACGGGGTCGGCCGACGTGAGTTGTGTGGCGGCCACCATGGAAAGGCCGGCACCGTTGAGCATGAGTTCAAGGGAAATGATCATGCCCACCAGCGTTTTCTTGAGCACCAGGCCCAATATGCCCATGCAGAGCAGGAAGAGGGCCACCAGTTGAAAGAGGGTCAGGGCGCTCATCTTTTCCCCCATGCTTTCCAGGCCAGAAATACGGCACCGGCCATGGCCACGAACAGGATGACCGATATGAGTTCAAAAGGAAGAAGATATTGTTGGAGGAGTCCCTCCCCCAAGTCCACTACGCTGATGCGTTTGGGCATCATGAGACTCTCCGGGGGATATCGGACAATGACGTAGGAAAGTACGCCCGCCGGTATCAATCAGGGGTGAGGCCAACTGGAGGTAGATCCCGGCCACACCGAACATAGCCCCGATAAGGCCCACCAGTGCCCGGACAAGGCTCTTGGAAAAGACGGCCTTAAAGGCCGCTGCGACCGTGATGATGCAGTAAAAAACAAAAGCGATGACGGCGAAACGTTCCATGGATACCTTATAGGGTGTCAGATGTCAGGTGTCAGGTGCTTGGTTTTGCTCAGCAGTTCCAATAAATCGAATACAAACGCCTCCTTGTTCGGTGCGGCCAGGAAGATCCGGTTTGAAAACCTCAATGCACCTTTGGGGCAGTTTTCCACACACAGGCCGCAGAGGGAGCAGAGCGTGTAGTCGTATCTAAATCGAGACGGTCCCTTATCGGTGATTTTATGGGATGTCTGTTCCGGGCGTTCGTTGCTCGCGGCGATGCCTGGCTCCTCTTTTGACGGCTTCTTCTTGACCACGGATAGACATCCCGAGGGGCCGTAATTTTAAGCCCCACCAGAAGACTCCAGAGGGCGGTGATGTCTCGCCAGATGGATTCCATCAGAAAACCTTCACAAAAAATGCGGTGGCCGTGAGATTGATCAGGCTGAGGGGGAGAAGCCACTTCCAGTTCACATTGAGCAGTTGGTCGAAGCGCAGCCGGGGGAATGTCCATCTGAGCCACATGGTCAGAAGAATCAAAGCGTACATCTTGCCGAGAAACCACCAGACCCCCGGCAGGAAAGGCCCTTTCCAGCCGCCCAAAAAAACCGCTGTGGCCACACTGGACACCACCACCATATCCACGTATTCAGCCAGAAAAAAGAGCCCGAAGCCCATTCCCGAGTATTCGGTGTGATACCCTGCGGTCAATTCACTTTCAGCCTCGGGGAGGTCAAAGGGTGCGCGGTTGGTCTCCGCCACCGAGCAAATGAAAAAGATCAGGAAGGCCAACGGCTGGGCGAAGAGGTGCCATTGCCACGGCCAGTCCCCCTGATTTGCCACGATTTGGGAGAGGTTTAGGCTGCCGGATGTGAATACCACGGCCAGAAGCGACATAAACATGGGGGTTTCATATCCCAGGGACTGGGCCACGGATCGGGCGGCCCCCATGAGTGCCCAATGGTTGTTGGATCCCCAGCCCGCCATGCACAGGGCCAGCACATTGATACCTGAAAAGGCTAGAATAAGGAGGAGGCCGAGGTTTACGTCCATTCCGGTCAAATTGGGCCCGAAAGGAATGGTCATGAACAGGGGGACCACGGGGACGAAGGCCGTAAGCGGGGCCAGCCAGAAGAGGAGGGGGTCGGCCCCGTCCGGTCGAAAGCGCTGCTTTCCCATGAGTTTCAATGCATCGGCCACGGTCTGCAGTATCCCGTGGGGACCCACCTCAAACGGCCCGGGTCTCCCTTGGATATGACCGGCCACCTTGCGTTCCACATAGACCAGGACCACGCCATTGAGTCCCACAAAGAGGGCCACGGACACCACCGTGATCAGGATTCGAAAAAATTCGCCGTATTCGAAGGTCATTTTTGAGCCGTTAGGCGTTAGCTGTTAGGTATTAGCCGTCCACCGCTTAAGTTTTCAATATCTTCAGAGGTTGCGATCACCGTCATTCGGGCTTTCATGAGAAGAATTGTCAAGGGGGCGACTCGGCGACCGATTGGTTTCCCCGTTTGTCTTGCTTTCAGATGAAAATCTCATGATCATTTTTTCCTGACACCTGAACCCTGACACCTGTCACAGATCCCGCCCCGGCGGGAAAACCGGTTTCATTATCGGTCAATCTCCGGGATGACCAGGTCGAGGCTTCCCAGGATAGAGACGGCGTCTGAAAAGAGCACGCCTCTGGCCAGTTCGGCAAAAAGACTCAGGTTGGAAAACCCCGGCGCACGGAGCTTCACCCGATAGGGGGTTTTCTCCCCGGTGCTGACCATGTACACCCCTACCTTTCCCCTGGCTCCTTCCACGGCAAAGTAGGCTTCTCCCTGGGGGGCCTTCCATCTCGGTTTGGGGGCCTTTTTGATCAGGTGGTCACCGTCCGGCATTCCGTTGACGGCCGCCTCGACAATGTTCAGGCTCTCTTTTATTTCAGCCATCCGGACCCGGTAGCGGGCCATGGCATCGCCCTTTTCCTCCACGGGGATATTGAAGGAAATGCGGTGGTAGACCGAATAGGGCTCTGCCCGGCGCGTATCATAGGGCTGGTTGGAGCCTCTGAGTACCGGTCCTGTGGCCCCGTACCGTTGGCACATCTCAAGAGAAAGGGCGCCGATGCCTTCCACCCGGTGGCGGAAAATAACGTTCTTGGTGACCAGATCTTCATATATGGGCAGCCGCGCCCGCATGTGCCGCACAAAACGGATGGTCTCCTCCAAGAAGTCATCGGTCACATCCGAGGCCACGCCCCCGGGCCTGAAAAAACAGTAGGTGAGCCTCGACCCGGTCGGGGTCTGTAGCAGATCAAGGATTTTTTCACGGTCCTCAAAGGCGTACATGATGGGCGAAAATGCCCCCAGGTCCAGGAGGTATGCGCCATGCCAGACCAGATGAGAGGCGATCCGGTTGAGTTCCGCGGTAATCACCCGGATATACTCGGCCCGTTCAGGGACTTCTATTTGTGCCAGACGTTCCATGGCGCCTACGTAAGCCCAGTTCCAGCTCAGGGGATTGAGATAGTCCACTCGTCCCATATTGGGAATAAACTGTATCCAGGTCCTGATTTCGGCCATCTTTTCGTGCATTCGGTGGAGGTAGCCGATGACCGGTTCCGCCTGAACGATGTATTCCCCGTTCAGTTTGAGTATGATCCGGAGTACGCCGTGGGTGGAAGGGTGCTGAGGGCCCATGTTGAGAATCAACGTGTCCGGATCGTCGGTGGCCTCGAACCGCTTCAGTGCGGCATCCGGAGCGTATGTTGTATATTGAGGTGCCGGGCTCATTTATCGCCTTTCCCATGGTTCGGCGTAGGCGCCTTTTCGACCGTGGCACCGGTTTTGTCTAGGAGCGTAAAACGGGCATCTTTCGTGACGATTTTCTCAGGATCCAGAAAATCCTTCAGGGGGACCCTCAGGCCCTCATCCTTGAGAAGCGGGTGGATTGTGAGATCGTCGGGGAGGAGAAGGGGATCAAGATTGGGGTGATCCGTGAAGCGTATCCCAAAAAAGTCGTGGCATTCCCGTTCGTGCCATCCTGCACCGGTATAAATGTCGGAGATGGAAGGGAGCTTGGCTTCGGTATGGGAGATGACCACATAAAAGGCGACCCGACCGGAACCTGAGTAGTGGTCGAAATGATATAGGGCCACCAGGCCGTCTTCGGTATCCAGGCCGGTGATGTCCTCCAGAAAAAACCCCTCATCTTTCATGCGTCCGGCGGCCTGTATGAGCACGGCGGGTTCGAGGAACACCGCCCACTTTTTGCCCGTTTTATCGAGGTCACAGGCGGCTTTGAACAGGCAGGGGATCCCCACCAGGATGTCTTCGCTCATCATACCTCCTGCCCGTCGGGCGGCTTGGGCCACCACCTCTTTCCGGTGATCTTCTCCTGAAGTTGAAAGAGCCCTTCCAGGAAAGCCTCGGGCCGCGGGGGACAGCCCGGGACATAGACATCCACAGGGACGATCCGGTCCACACCTTCCACAATGGCGATTTTATGGGTCACGGTGCCGGCCACGATCATGAGATCGGACTGTCTGGGAGAGGGTCTGAAGACCTCGGCGCCGAAACGGGCGATGTCAAAACGGGCCATGCCCACCGCCATCATTTCTATGGCGCAGCAGGCCAGCCCGAAGGTCATCGGCCATAGGGACATGGACCGGCAGATATCGAGCAGGGATTCAACCAGTTGGAACCGGATCAGCGGCGGCTCCACATCGAAGTGAACAGGACCCGTTACTTGATCTTCCGCGGCCACTCAAACACCCCTTTGGCCCAGAAAAAGAGGACCGCCGATGCGATGACGAGGAGAAACAGGAAGACCTTCAGAAAAGCTGAAAAACCGGTGGCCAGGGGATAAAAGAGGGCCACCGGAAAAAGGTAGAGGACGTCCACTTCAAAAGCCAGAAAGATCAGTGCGTAGATGTAATAGTTTATGTGAAAGCGGACCCAAGTGTGCATCATCGGCACCATCCCGCACTCATAGGGCATTCCCATTTGCGGATCCTTGGCCTTGGGAGAGAGAAAATAGGTTATCACCAAGGAGATACCCCCCATCAGGAGTCCCACGGCGAAGAAGAGGAGGATCGCCATTTGAAGCCAGTCGAAAACCATTTGGTTACTCGGAGTGTGAACGGTTGGATTTCTTCGCGTAGATAGGAACTATATCATTAAAAGGGGGTATTTTTGCAAGGGATATTTTCTTTTCTTCGTCACGTCATCTGTTCTTCAGGTTGACGGTTTTAAGTCAAATTGGTATAAAATTAACATCTAACGGTTTACCGTTCTTGATCCAATCGGGAACTAAGCGGAAAATCCCTGGCCGGTGGGGGAAGACAACGCCAGTCAACCCCTTGGCTACCATAAACGGTGATCAGATCAGGGGAGATCTTCTTAAAGGCATTTCGGTGCTTTCACTTTCTTGATCCTAAACCTTTCCGTCGGGACGATGTCTCCCTTGGAGGATGCCATGGAGAATCTATCGCAATTACAAAAAATGTCTCAAAAATATGCTGTGTCTGCTGAAGAATTTATCCGTTCGGGAATTATCTCGAATCTCAAGGAAAAGCAGCGATTGTTACGAATAGAACGCTTCGAAATGCTGGCAAGGTATCAGGTATCCAATATTGATGAATTAACCCAGAAAATTGCCCAAGGAGAGGTTGCAGAACATCCAGGATGGGAAGATTTGATTGAACTGAAGAATATTGAGCATGAGATTGAAGAGATAGAACATGATATCAGAGATTTATGAAAGAATTCAATCGATTGCAGAGCTCAATTTTTCGGACATTCTGAAATCTGCTGAGATGATTCGGGGAAACGCAGGACGAATTCGCAAACTACGATTGTACCTCATCGATAATACGTTCTTGGATATTTGGTGTTCATTTGATGGTAGTTATTCTTTTCACTGGGAACAGAGGGGTATCAGAAATGTGATATACAGACATGATAATGCGCCCCATGAAAAATGGCGCAACCTATCGACTTTTCCGAAACATTGCCATGATGGGAATGAAAAGAATGTAATCGAGAGCTTTATCTCAGATGAACCCGAACAGGCTGTTCAGGAATTACTCTCATTGGTGAGAAAAAAATTGATCGAGATTCTCCAATGAAACCATGGGCGTCAAACCATAGGCGTCAATGATGACACCCCACCTAACGATATGAAAAGAGACATCCTCTTTGGTGTGTACTCAGGCCTGGCTCAGTTTCTTCACGTTCCGATTTGCCTAATCTGGAGAATGCAATGCCTTCCATCCAAAGCGGCATCCATGACAATCATAGAAGAGGTCTAGTCGGCGAGTTTCTCAAGGAAAAGATCCAGAAAGACGCTGACTTGTCCATCGTCTCCGCCTATTTTACGATATATGCGTTTGAAGCCCTTAGAGATCAGTTGCTTAATATCAATCATCTGAACTTCCTTTTCGGAGAACCCGGTTTTATTCGTTCTCTCGATCCCGACAAAACTGTTAAGAAATTTTTTAAGATCGTCGATGAACATCTTGAGTTGGGTAAACGTCTAAAGCAGAAACAGGTTGCCAGGGACTGCGCTGAATGGATTCGATCAAAAGTAGATATCCGTTCAGTCAAACAGAGCAACCTTCTCCATGGTAAAATGTATCATGTGGACCTCGATGGCGTGCATGATTCCATCATCGGAAGTTCGAATTTCACCGTAAAAGGGCTTGGTCTTGGCGAACAAAACAATATTGAGCTTAATTTGGAAGTGAATGATCGAAGGGACAGGAAAGATCTGGGGAACTGGTTCAGAGAAATATGGGAAGACGATGAACTTGTCGAAGATGTAAAGAACGAGGTATTACTTTATCTAGAGCAGCTTTATCAAAACAACCCGCCTGAATTTATCTACTACAAAACACTGTACCATATATTTGAGAAGTTCCTCACT
>JARRPY010000370.1:0-3283 GCA_037382425.1 Deltaproteobacteria bacterium | reverse complement strand
GTAGAGCGTAGCCACGAAATGTCCCGCTTCTCCTTTAAGACCTTTCCGACCACTGACTGCGCCATGTGAATACTTTCTCCCAAACTGGTCGAGGTCGGCCGGCATCTTAACATCACGTTACATACCCTGACGGAACTCAAAGGTCTTAAAGGAGAAGCGGGACATTTCGTGGCTACGCTCTACGAGGCGCCACGTTATGTGAATATGGACCGCTGTATCGCCTGCGGCGTATGCGCAAGCAAGTGCCCCAAGAAAGTCCCGGATCTTTTTAATGAAGGGCTCGACACCCGGAAGGCAGCGTACGTGCAATATGCACAGGCCGTGCCCTTAAAGTACGCCATTGACGCAGAGAACTGCATCTACTTTGAAAAAGGAAAATGCCGTGCATGCGAGAAGTTCTGTCCTTCCGGCGCCATCGATTTCAGCCAGAGGGATACGACCGTTGATATCGACGTCGGCGCGGTCATTCTCGCCGCGGGGATTAAGCCCGCCCAGGCCAGGCTCCCCGAACTGTACGGATACGACACATGCACCAATGTCGTTACGGCCATGCAATTTGAGCGGATTCTGAGCGCCACCGGTCCTTACCAGGGCCACATTCTCCGCCCGTCGGACGGACAGCCTCCCGGACGGATCGCCTGGCTCCAGTGCGTGGGCAGCCGAAATTCGGACGAGGCGTCGAACGCCTACTGTTCCGGTGTCTGTTGTATGTACAGCATCAAGGAAGCCGTCATCGCGAAAGAGCACATGGGCGAAACACTCGATGCGTCCATCTTTTATATGGACATGCGAACCCACGGGAAGGATTTCGACAAATACCTCATCCGGGCCAGGGAGGAATCCGGCATCCGATTGATCCGATCCAGGGTCCATTCCGTGGAAGAAACATCCGGCGCCTCAAAAGGCGTGAAAATCGTCTATGCGGACGAAGCGGGCAGGCTTGAGGAAGATATTTTCGATCTCGTGGTATTGTCCACGGGCCTCGAGGTCTCGAACGAGTCAAAGCAGCTGGCCGTAAATGCCGGGGTGGCGCTGGACCCCGACGGATTTGTTCAAACGGATGGCCTGACGCCTGTGGAGACATCGAGGCGAGGGGTTTTCGTGTGCGGCGGTCTGGCCGGGCCCGCAGACATTCCTCAATCGGTCACTGCAGCCTCGGCAGCGGCTTCCGAAGCGGCAGCGCTCATCGCAGACGCCCGGCATACCTGCACCGAAGAAAAGGTGTATCCGCCGGAGAAGACCATGGGAGAAGAGGCGCCCCGTATCGGCGTCTTTGTCTGTCATTGCGGCATCAATATCGCTAGCGTCGTCAAGGTGGATGAGGTCAAGGCATATGCCGAGACACTTCCCAACGTCGTTTACGCAGGAGATAATCTCTTCACCTGCAGCCAGGACACCCAGCAAATCATCAAGGACACCATCGAGAAACACCGGCTCAACCGCGTGGTGGTAGCGGCATGTACACCCCGGACCCATGAACCGCTCTTCCAGGAGACCATTCGCGAGGCGGGACTCAATCCGTATCTTCTGGAATTCGCCAATATCAGAGATCAGGACGCCTGGGTGCACCGTCAGGAACCCGAAGAGGCCACCATAAAGGCGAAAGACCTGGTGCGGATGGCCGTCTTTAAGGTTACGCTTTCCGAGCCCGTATCGCCGGTCAGCCTGGATGTGGATCCGTCGGCGCTCATTGTCGGCGGGGGTGTGGCGGGGATGGTCGCGGCCAAAAATCTGGCCGATCAGGGCTTCAAGAGCTGTATCGTGGAACAAAAACCGGATCTGGGGGGGCACGCCTCGCACATTCGGGAGACCTGGAAGGGAGAGGATGTCCAGGCTTACCTTGAAAAATTGCGTCTGCAGGTACTGGAAAACTCCCGGATAAAGGTGCTGACCAACGCCACCATCGCCTCGGTAAATGGGTTTGTGGGCAACTTCATCTCCTCTGTAAAGGTCGGGGATGAAACAATCGAACTGAAACACGGAGCGGCCATCCTGGCTCCCGGGGCGGATTATCTGAGGCCCCATGAGCTCGGATATCCGGAGTCCAGCCGGATCACCTGCTGGCATGGCCTTGAGGATAAGTGGAACGATGAACCCGAGGCATTCGAACATGTACGGGCCATCGGCCTTGTCCTGTGTGCAGGATCGAGAACACCGGATCGGCCCTATTGCTCCAAGGTCTGTTGTACCGCTGCGGTTCAACAGGCCGTGATGTTGAAAAGGGAGCGGCCTGATCTCGATGTCTACGTCCTCTACCGGGATCTCAGAACATACGGCCAAAGAGAACACCTTTACCGGGAAGCGCGGGAACGGGGGGTCTTGTTCTTTCGTTATGACGCGGAGACGCCCCCGGTGATCGAGGAAACACCAAAGACCGGGGACGGGCCCATCCGGATCACCTTAACGGATCATGTCCTTGGGGTCCCGGTCCAACTCGCCGTGGATCGGGTGAATCTCTACACGGCCATTGTGTCGAGGGGACAGGAAGCACTCGCGCGGCTGTTCAAGGTGCCCCTGAACGAAGACGGATTTTTTGTCGAGGCCCACATGAAACTGCGTCCGGTCGATTTTTCCACCGAGGGCGTGTTCACATGCGGCATGGCCCATTACCCCAAACCCATGGACGAAGCCATCCTCCAGGCAGGGGCCGCCGCGGCACGAGCCGGCAATATTCTGGCCAAACCCCATATCGAGGTACAGCCGCTGGTATCGGAAGTCAACCCGGATCAGTGCATCGGGTGCGGCCTTTGTGAGGCCTCCTGCCCGTTCGGAGCCATTCGGCTCATCACCGTACAAAACGGAGGCCGGCGGGCTGAAAACATCCCGGCCCTCTGTAAAGGATGCGGCATTTGCGCGGCAAACTGTCCGCAGCGCGCCATCGACATGGTTCATTTTCGAGACATACAGATCTCCGCCGCCATCGAAGCCGGAGGACAAATGGTCAAGGCGGATAAACACGAGCAACAGGCGGCGATTCCTCGCTTCCATCTGGTGTCCGGCTATCGCGTTGCGGATGACTACTTCTATCACTTCGGGCACTGCTGGATCCGCCGTGAGCCGGGAAATCGACTGAGAATCGGTGTGGATGACTTTGCAGCAAAAATTTTCGGGGCCCCGGATCGGTTCAAACTGCCCCGTGAGGGCGATACCCTGACCCGTGACCGAATTGCTCTTAAAATGGCCCGAGAGGATCATCATGCACCATTTCTGTCCCCGGTAACGGGGAAGGTCTTTGCCATAAATCCGCTGGCGGCGACCTCCCCCGAAGACCTGTTCGAAGATC
>JARRPY010000369.1:0-3284 GCA_037382425.1 Deltaproteobacteria bacterium | reverse complement strand
GAAAAGTGTCCGGGCCCATAATTTCCAACAGGAAGTGAAGTTTGCCATCCAGATATGTGGTATTGATATTGACCAGTTCGTAATTATCATCTTTTACAAACGTGTCCGTCAGATCCTTACCTATCTGACGGACACGTTCAAGCATTTCCGGGGTTGCTTTTTTGCCAGGAAGCCATCCATAGCGCATCGCACCTCGTTTATCTTTCAATGTCTTGTTAAGGCTGCTGAAGACCAATTCGATCGTGTCTACCCCGGTGACTTTTCGGATACGAGTTTCCAGCAGGCCAATCTCTTTGGGCGTCAGCTGCCTGATGCCCAGAACATGCGCCAGCATGATTTTACGCTGGTTAATTGGCAACGATTCCACTCTGATCAATTCTAAAGCATGATCTCCTGCAAAATACTCGCGAATGATCTGCTCCGTTGCCGCTATATCGGATAGGGCATCACTCTTACTTGACTTGATGAACGTCCCGTCGAGTTTGGAGACAACGACGTTCTTAGCTGAACCCACCGCAGAGATATTATTACTGATTAGACAGTGCACGAGAAGCTCGGTTGACGACCCGGTCTGCTCTGATAATTTATTCTGCATTATAGTCACCTGCGTGGGTGTCAAGAATGAGGGCGAATGCATAGTAGCCATAACATGGAGCTTGTCTCCTTCAAAATAGTGTCGCACACGACTCAAATATGTTGTGGGAATGCGTGAAGTTGATTCCGTAAGCGTGGCCTTAATTGTTTTGCTGAGCCAACGTTCTTGATATATTTGCAGCAGCGAATGAGATAGAAAGGCGGCAATCAATACAAAGGCCACAAGCGGCAAAACGATTCGACGGGCAAAGGCGATGCTCTTTGCCTGGACTCCATATTGTTTAGCCATGCCACTCAAAATGAACATTCCCGATGCGATGACTAAAATGGATAAGAAGTTGGCAAGAAAGAGCAAAAATGAACCAATACCCCCCTGAACGTCACCCAACGCCAGACAAAGACCGGAATTGGCCAAGGGCGGCACTATGGCTGTGGCGATGGCAACACCAGGCAGGGTTGGGCTGATCTTCTCATCAACCAGCGCATAAGCACCGGCAAAGCCAGCCAAGACGGCGACAATGAGATCAAAAAGGTTTGGGCGTGTCCGTGAGAGCATCTCGGATGTGGGCTCGACATCACCCAAAAGCGTCCCCAGAATGTATGCCATAGTCACTGCAGCGACAACGCCGACGATCTCGGCACGGACGGCACGACCCAGTAGGCGCGGTTCACCTCTAACCAGGGCGAGGGAGATACCGAAGATCGGAGTCATTAACGGGGCTACCAGCATAGCGCCAATGACTACGGCAGTACTGTTGGCTATCAATCCGAAGCTGGCAATCAGGGTCGAAACGACCACCAGGATATAAAACCGCAAGGCCGGTTCGGATCCATTAGAGATTTCTTTATGAACAACCTCGAAGCGCTCACGCGTAATTTCCAGGATCTTCATAATCTTAACCCTTTCAGTTCACAGATGAATGACCATAACCAGTTGATCCAATCAGGATGCTGATAATACGACCCTACTGAAGTAAGACCAATCAAATAAGGGGTCGCAAGAACTGATGGATAAAATTAACGGATCGTCTCTCGGAAGCTGGGCCATCAGACTCTACATTTTTTCATGATCTTATATGAAGAAAAAGTTCAGACTCTAGACAATTTGAGTTGGACCCCTGACTTATCGGATTTCAAAATCATCAACATAGATGTGATTAAATTTGATTCCAGGATGAATACCTGGGGGCCGAATAAACATATTCAGCCCCCAATAGTGTTTTCTACAATCATTGGATGGGCGTCAATTGCACCCGGCGATTCAGGGCACGGCCCTCAGCTGTCGTATTCGTAGCGACAGGACGGGAAAACCCGTATCCTTTGGCCGACAGCCTGTCTTTGTCCACCCCTTTGGAAATCAGGTAGGTCATAACCGCAATAGCTCTTTTACGCGAAAGTTTCTCATTATACGCTTTGGTTCCGATATTGTCCGTATGACCTTCAATCTGAACCTTCAGCCCAGGATTCTTCTCAATTACGGCTGCAGCTCTGTCAAGGAACTGATAATACTGCGGTTTGATCTCATATTTATCGAAGTCAAACAGCACCTCTTCAAGTACCCAACACCCGAATTTGTTCACATGGGCGCCTTTGGGTGTCCCCGGACACTTATCCAGATTGTCGGGAACCCCGTCCCCATCGGAATCCAGAATGACGACCTTTTTTTCAACCACTTCTTCCACCACTACCGGTCTGGGTGGGGCTTTTTTCAGAAATACCGACGAGACGAAATCCGCCATGCCCTGGCTAGAGGAAATTTGATCCGCGTTGGTGTAAAATCCGCATTTTCCCTCCTCTACCACCTGCTGGAGCAGTTTTTTGCCATCCTTATCATCACCGATTTGCACTGTGTAGATACATACCCTGTCCCCATAACGCCCCTTCAGCGCTTCAGCGGATTTCCGGACGGCGTCATAATCCATAAATTCCTTATTGGCATCACTGAATATAATGACGGCAACGTCGCCATTGGCTTTTGACAGATCTTGTCCTGTCGCCCCCAGGGCTAAGTTCATTGGGCTGTCCCCGACACTGTAGCCGACTCTGCTCAATCCATCCCGAAGCGCCTCTTTCGAATAAGCCGCTGGACCCCATACAAGATCTGTAAACTGATCGGAGAAAATAGCCAGCCTGCCGAAAATACGTAAAGACCCGGTCAGATCAAGGTTAGGAATGGTCTGGTTCATTCGGCACACCATGTCCTTGGCATAATCCAGCTTTTTCATTCCTTTATAGGTTTCGCCCATGGACCCCGATTTGTCCAAAATCACAACGAAGTTATCTACCTTGGGGATATATTCCCCATCCTGGAGAAGTGGATTGAGATCCATGGGGCTAAAGGTGGAGACCGATTTGGGTGTGGCGCAGGCCACAAGCGATAGGGCAAATACGGTGAGCATAATGGGTTTTAAGTGGTTCATCTTAATTTCAGTTCCTCCTTCTTCTGTTTGAATTATTGATTGCAGTTTACGGATCCGTTGAATTCAGACTACGCATGGAACAATTCCAAATTTTTTGCCAAGGAGCACACTACACGACGAGAATTGGTGTTTCATGAGAATGATGACACCTATGAAAAAGCGTGTTGTCAAGCAATTAAGTTTTAGTTTGGGTGCCCGACTGAAGCCAGAGGTTACTGATTTGGCGGAGGGAGGGCCACAGTTATCGGGTTATTGGGGTTCATCGCCAAG
>JARRPY010000368.1:0-3285 GCA_037382425.1 Deltaproteobacteria bacterium | reverse complement strand
TTAATCGGGTTTCAAAAAGAGACCGTCATGCCCTTGCCGAGAAACTGAAATTGCATGAGGGGGATGAATACTTATAATGATAATATCCTATCGAATACAAGATGCTGAGAGGAGGACGACATGAATAGAGCGGAATTTGAGAAATATGAAGACTTCATGGCCTGTGTGGACTTTCATGGGCACATCTGTCCGGGATTGGCCATCGGATACCGTGCGGCCAAGGAGGGGATGAAAACCCTGGATGAACATCGGTCCGTGGATGAGGAGGTTGTGGCCATCGTTGAAAATAATGCCTGCGGCACGGACGCGGTCCAGGTACTGACCGGGTGTACCTTTGGCAAAGGCAACCTTATTCACAAGGATTATGGAAAACAGGTATTCGCCTTTTTGGGCCGGGATTCGGGAAAAGGGGTGCGGCTGGCCATGCGTGCGGACGTGATGAAACGGAGCGATGAACACCAGGAACTGATGGACAAAATACGGCAAGACACGGCCACTGAAGAAGAAAAGAAGCGGTTCTGGATGCTTCACGGCCAGAAGAGCCGGGATGTCCTGGATATGCCGGTGGATCGTCTTTTCTCGAAGCGCCTGGTGGATATGGACCTCCCTCCGAAGGCCAAGATCGAGCCGTCCATCCCCTGCGACAACTGCGGGGAGCCGACCATGGCCTCAAAATTGACCGAACAGGGGGGACAAAAACTGTGCGGGGAATGCATGGAGAGCTGAGACGCAACGTCAAAGAAAGTCATTTCCCGGGAAAACCACCGACCGAATCTCGAAGCGAAGTGAAAGCGGCGTTTCTCGGCATCCGTCATGAGGTGGTGGAGTTTGTCCTGAGCCGTTGGCAGGCTTCGGGCGGGTTTGGGTTTGTCCCGTCCCTTCCTGCGAGCGTCGAAGATACCTACCATGCCCTTCGTATCCTGGAAATGCTCTTGCCCCATTCGGAATCGGAAATCGGGGAACTCAAAGAAAATCCGCGTTTAGAAGCCTTTCTCGATCGAAAAGAGGACAAGGAGGCCTGGTCGCTCAAGACCGCCTACCAATATCTATACGCGTGCGGATTTTGCGGCTACCAGGCGGATGAGGCCTGGGTTAAGCGCTTTTTGCAGAACCGGATCACGGCGGCGTCATCCCTTTCAGATCAATACTATCTGGCGAGAATCCACAGAGGGTTTCCCGCCGCGTCACGCGTAAATTGGGCCGACGGTCTGATGCCACCCCCGATGGATGCATGGGAAACTGCGGAAGACCTGTGGATGCAACTCTACCTTCATGAGGGATCCCCGGCGCCGCTTCACACCACGAGGGACGAACTGATCCGGTGGTTGCGGGCCTGTCAGGCCCCCGATGGCGGGTTCGGGGGGCTTCCGGAGACCACCTCCTTTATAGAAAACAGCCACTGGTGCCTCAATGCCCTCGCCTTTTTGGGCGCGAGGCCCCGGTTTCCGGATGAGGCGCGGGCATTTATCTTCAGATGCAGGACCCGGAGGGGCGGTTTTGCAAGGAAAGGCGGCGGGGCCCCTTTTCTCTATGCCACCTGGCATGCGGTGGCCGCGTTGACGACCCTCCGCAATATGGCGTAGGAGGAGGGTTCTCAAAAGGGCTTTAGGATGTCCCGAAACCCGAACTCTATAAACCGAGAATGCATGTGGCCGTGGTGAAAAAGATCATCAGGCCGGTGATATCCACGATGGTCGTAAGCGCAGGACTGGCCACCACAGCGGGGTCGAACTTCAACTTGGCGGCACCGAGGGGGAGCAACGCCCCTATGATGGTCGCCGTCAACACCTGAAGGCCGAGGGCCGCGGCAATGGCAAGCCCGATGGTCGCAACGGACACGCCTTCGGGTCTCCCCGCCCCTCCGGTAAAGAAAAGGACCCTTCCCAGGGCAAAGATTCCCAGCATGACGGCCAGGGGAATACCGACCTTGAATTCTTTCCAGAGCACCTTGAGAATGTCGCCCGTGGATATCTCCCGAACGGCAAGGGCGCGGACAATGAGGGTGGCGGACTGGCTCCCGCTGTTGCCGCCCGTATCCGCCAGCATCGGCATGAAGGTGGCCAGCACGGCAAACTGGAGAAGGAGCACCTCGAAACGCTCCACAATATAGCCCGAAACCAGCCCCAGGGCCGCGAGAACCAAGAGCCAGACGCACCGGTTCTTGAAATGGCCCCATGAAGAGGTTTTCAGGTAGGTGCCGGTTTCATGGCTCCCGGTGATGGCCATGAACTTTTCCATGTCCTCCGTGTGTTCCTGGTGAATGATGTCGATGGCGTCGTCGTGGGTGATGATGCCGACGAGGGCTTTCTCGGCGTTGACCACGGGGAGGGCGATGAGGTCATACTTGGCGATCTTTCGGGCCGCGTCCTCCTGGTCGTCGGTGACGTTGGCATAGATGAGGTCCCGGTGCATGAGGGACTTAATTTGTTTGCCGGGCCGGGCTAAGATGAGGTCTTTGAGGGATACGAGACCCACGAGCTTTCTGTCGCTGTCCAGCACATAAGAGTAGTAAATGGTCTCTTTGTCGGGAGCTTCCTGTCTCAGCTTGGTGATGGCCTCGGAAACGGTCTGATCCGGGGAGAGGGTGGCGTAGTCCGAGGTCATGACCGCACCGGCCGTGCCTTCGGCATAGGAGGAGAGGCGCCGGATGTCCTCCCGCTCGGCCTGGGCAAGGGCCGGCAGCAGGGCTTCCTGCTTGTCTTCTGGCAGGTGTTTGAGGAGGTCCACCCGTTCGTCCGCAGACATGTGGTTGACGATCTGGGCCAGATCCGCCCGCCTCAAGGTCTCGGCCAGTTCGATCTGGCGGTTCTGGTCCAAGGCGCCGAAAATTTCCGCCCTGAGCCGGGGATCGAGGAGGCGCAAGACATACCAGATCTCGGGAGTGGACAGAGGCCCCAGGCGTTCGCCCACAGCGGCCGGATGAATGGAGGTGCAAAACGCCTGTATGGCCTCATCGTCATTGTTTTCAATGAACGTCAGCAATCCAGGAGAGATGGGGGGCGTCTTCATGGCTTGCCTCCGCGCGCCGTGTCCGCCATACGGTTTCCCTTTCCCTTACCCGTGGCCCGGGTGCCTGCCAGCGAAAAGTGGGTGATATGATCCGCCAGCCGGTCCAGCAGGGCCTCTGTCACGGGCTCGCCCACCATATATTCCAGGTCATTCTGGTTGATGATCAGAAGGCCCCTGCACAGGTTGTTGTCGCTGAAGTCGCTAAATCGGATGTGCTCTTCCGTGGGCTGGTGTCCGGCGACTTCGCGGATTAGTTTCAACTTGTGTCGTTGAAGG
>JARRPY010000367.1:0-3285 GCA_037382425.1 Deltaproteobacteria bacterium | reverse complement strand
GCTCGGGTCCGGCAGGGCTCCAGGCGGCCATCCATGCGGCACGAAGGAAGGTCTCGGTTCTGGTCCTGGGGAGGGTGCAAAAAAGCAGCGCCTTCAATGCCCACATCGAAAACTATTGTTGTATAGCCGGGGAATCCGGGGCGGACATGCAGGAACATGGCCGGAAGAAGGCGGAAGCCTCCGGGGCCGCGCTGATGGAGGAGGATGTGATCGGCCTTTCCCGGAAAGATGGGGGATATTCCGTTGAGACGGAGAGCGGCAACTCGCTGCACGCCCATGCCCTTATTCTGGCCATGGGCGTTTCCCGGGACAAACTGGGCATTGAGGCAGAGAAACGTTTGATGGGCCGAGGCATCAGTTACTGTGTGGATTGTGATGCCGGGTTCTACAAAGACGCGCACGTGGCGGTGGTGGGTTGCGGAAGTGCCGCAGTCAGCGGGGCGCTCACCCTTCTCTTTTATGCCAAGAGGGTACACCTCGTGTGCGACAAACTGGAGGTGACCGATCACTTGGTTGAACGGCTGAAAGAAAGTGCCATTGAACTTTATGAGGGAACAACCGTGATGAATATCCAGGGAGAGGATGCCGTAAGCGGCATATCCCTCGATGATGGAACCACTCTCGAGGTGGAAGGCGTTTTCATCGAACTGGGGGCCAAAGGCTTAACGTCTCTAGTGGGACCTCTGGGCTTGACCTTGGATCAGGAAACCATGCGGTATATTGAGACCGATAAGAAGCAGGAGACCAACCTGCCGGGTATCTATGCGGCCGGAGACATCTGCGGCCCGCCGTGGCAGGTGGCCAAGGCCGTGGGTGAAGGGTGTGTGGCTGGATTGGAAGCAGCCGCCTATGTGGGTAAATTGAGAGAAGAAAAACAGAAAGGAGAAGAATGATGAAAGCAGGCATTATTTTTACGGGAGCGGGTCCTATCTTGATTCTGACCAGTTATGAGGCATTTGATGATCCTAATCTGGTTGCGAAACTGAAGGCAAAGGGCATCGACAAGTTCATTGTCTCGGAAGTCCCTGTGGAAAGCGTCAAAGAGCGATATGGAAACCACTTCAACGTGGTGATGGGGGACCTGTACCAGTCAGATGATCTGAGAGTCCTGGACTATAACGGGCATAATATTTTCTACAACTTCACCTTTTCCGAAATGGGCAAGCCCATATATCACGAACCGGAGGAGGAGAAATAGGAGACGCACGGCAGAACCAAAAGAACCATGAGGATTCGCAGAAAGAGGATTCCCGCCATCCGCTCAAGACACTTCTCAGACCGTGGATTATTATCCTGGTGGTGCTGGCGGCAATCCTCGGAGGCGCATACTGGTGGTTCTTCATGCACGGACGGGTCTCCACTGACGATGCGTATGTCAAGGCCCATAGCGCAGTTATCAGCTCCAGGATTTGGGGAACCGTCGTCGAAGTCCGTGTGGATAATGATGACCAGGTGAAGACGGCAGAGGTTCTGATAAGGCTTGATCCCAGGGATTATCAGACAGCCGTGGACGAGGCCGGGGCCCTTCTGGACCAGAGAGAAGCCGATGTCAAGCGATCGGAGATCCGTCTGAAGCTGATCGACAGCCAGACAAAGAGCCAGGTCAAGGCTGCTCAGGCTCAAGTCGACAAAGCCGAAAAACAAGTAAACGCCAAGGCCTATCAGGTCCGGGAAATCCGAAAAAGGGAGTCGGCGGCCCGCGCCGACTTGACGTATGCCCGCCGTGAGCATGAAAGATACAAAAAACTTTATCAGGACAGGTCCGTTGCCAAAGAAGCCTACGACGATGTGGTGAAGAAGCTCAGAGTGGCCGAAGCCGATGTCAAGTCGGTACTGGATCGGATCGAGAGCCTCAACGCTTCGCTGCTTGCGCTAAAGCAGCAAGTGAATCAGGCCCGTGCCGAGCTGGACATAGCCCGGAGTCGACGCAAACAGGTGCAGATGGAGATGCAGAACCTGGCGTCCTTAAAGGCCTTGAGAGACGAAGCGCGTGCATCCCTCGATCAGGCCAGACTGAACCTCTCATACTGCACCATCAAGGCCCCCCTCGATGGCGCCATTGCCCAGAGAAGCGTCCAGAAGGGGGACCGGCTTCAGCCGGGCGTGCCGGTCATGAGGGTGGTGCCCCTGGCGCGCATTTACGTGGAAGCCAACTTCAAAGAAACGGACTTGACCCATGTCCGGCCTGGACAACCCGTTACCATTGAAGCGGATATTTATCCCGATCATACCTATACCGGGCGGGTGTCCGGTATCAGACCCGGCACCGGCGCGGCATTCTCGGTACTTCCCCCTCAGAATGCGACCGGAAACTGGATCAAGGTGGTCCAGCGGGTGCCGGTGACCATTGAATTGGACCGGCCGCTTCCCGAGGCATATCCGTTAAGGGTCGGGTTATCGCTCGTCGTGACCATCGATACCCGGAAAAAATCCCCAGGCAGCTCGTGAGCCAGCCCGCCGCCGACACCGCCCAAACCAGCAAATGGATCGTCGCCATAACGGTGATGTTCCCCACCTTCATTGAGATCATGGACACCAGTGTGGTCAACGTCTCCCTGCCGCATATCCAGGGGAGCCTGAATGCGGGCTTGGACGAGGTGACCTGGGTTCTCACCTCCTATCTGGTCTCCAATGCCATTGTGATTCCCACCAGCGGTTGGATTGCCAACTTGATGGGGCGCAGACGGTACCTTCTGGTTTCCCTGCTTTTGTTCACGGCAAGTTCGGTGATCTGCGGCATAGCCCCTTCTTTATGGGTGTTGGTGGTTTTTCGGATTCTTCAGGGAATGGGGGGCGGAGGGCTCCAACCATTGTCCCAGGCCATTCTTTTAGAGACCTTTCCCAAAGAGGAACACGGCATGGCCATGGCGTTCTTCGGCATGGGTGTGGTACTCGCTCCCATCTTAGGCCCGGTTGTGGGGGGATGGCTTACCGATCAGGCGAGTTGGCGCTGGATTTTTTATATAAATCTTCCTGCCGGCCTCCTCGCGTCCCTTTTGGTATTCGCCTTTATCCAAGACCCGCCTTACATCCAAAAAAGACGTTTTCACATCGACCGATGGGGGCTTTTCTTTCTGTGCGTGGGGCTGGGGTGTCTACAGATCGTGCTTGACAAAGGTCAGAGAGACGACTGGTTTCAGTCCGATTTCATCCTTTATTTGAGCATTGTGTCACTGGTGAGCCTGGCCCTCTTCGTATGGGTGGAGCTTCATGTGCGCCATCCGGTGGTCGTCCTGAAGGTCTTGCGCGACAGGAATTTTCCCACCGGAAGTGTCATTATGTTCG
>JARRPY010000366.1:0-3297 GCA_037382425.1 Deltaproteobacteria bacterium | reverse complement strand
GGCCCGGTCCACGAGTTTACAAGAGAGCTTGATCTTGAGCCACCTCGAGGTGGTGACTTCAAAATTTTCATCACTGATTCGATAACTCAGTGGTTCCGTTTTGATGCCGGTCACGGTTCCCACAAGGACCATGGCGGCCTTTTCCTTTGATTCCAACGGGATCTGAGAATGGCTGACAAACTCCTGTCGAATCATCCGGGTGAATTCCCCTTCAAACCCGATAGATGAAGAAGGACTTTTCATCAAAGGAATCGCCAAACTGGGTATGGTGATCCCTTTTGGCTTTCCCGTTGCCTGGAGTGAGTAACCGCACCCCGTCGCCCAGAGGACAAATGAAAGGAGGGTAAGAAATTTACCGTATCGATTTACCGGTCTGCCAATCCTGAAAACGGATACGTGAAACCTGCTCATGAAGGCGCCCTCAATAGGCAATGAAGCATTTATTCCAATGACTCGAGCTTACCTAACGTCCTTCTAAACCACCACGTTTACCAGCTTTTTTTGAACCACGATGACCCGTTTAATCTGTTTTCCCTCGGTGAACTTCTTCATTCGTTCGTCTGCCAGGGCTTGGGCCTCGATCTGTTCCTTTGTGTGTGAAGCCGGTACCTCGATACGGCTTCTCACCTTCCCGTTTACCTGAAGGACGATGAGGTGGTTTTCGGTGCGGAGCGCTTCCTCGCGGTAGGTGGGCCAGGGTCTTTCCAAAAGTGAGGGGTCATGCCCCATGATGTGCCACAACTCCTCAGTGATGTGGGGGACCACCGGAGAAAGAAGGACAATGGCGATTTCAGCGGCCTCCCGAATCACCGCCCATGCATCGTCGTTTTTCTCTGCCCCACTGTTCAAAAACTGATTGATCTCATTGATGAGCTCCATAACTGCTGCGATGGCCGTATTGAAATGAAACCGGTTTTCGATATCCTCGGTCACTTTCTTGATGGTCTGGTGGGTTTTGCGGTGAATGTCTTTTAATTGCGGGGGGAGTTCCCCATTTCCCGAATAGGCACTCACCGCTTTCATTTGCGCAGCATTTTCCGTGATGAGTCGCCAGAGTCGTCCAAGGAAACGGAAAGATCCTTCGACCCCTTGGTCACTCCACTCCAAATCCCGATCGGGCGGCGAGGCAAAAAGGCAGAACATTCGGACCGTGTCCGCACCATAACGGTCAATCAGATCCTGAGGATCGACCACATTGCGCTTGGACTTGGACATCTTTACCATATTGCCTTCGATCACGGGGGCCCCACACCGCTTGCACGTGTCTCCTGAAACCTCTTCCGGGTACAAAAACCCGTGCTCGGGACACCGTTGTGTCTCCTTGCAGACCATGCCCTGGGTCAGCAGGTTGGTAAACGGCTCGCTGATCTTGAGATATCCCAAATCCCTGAGGATCCGCGTGTAGAAACGCGAATAGAGCAGATGCAGGATCGCGTGTTCAATGCCCCCTATGTATTGATCCACCGGCATCCAGTAATCCACCCGTTCCGGATCCAGCGGTCCGTCCGAGTAGTCCGGACAGGCATACCGGTCAAAGTACCATGAAGATTCCACAAACGTGTCCATGGTATCCGTCTCTCGCTTGGCAGTTCCCTTGCACTTCGGGCACCGGGTTTCGTAAAATTTCGGCTCAAACGGAAGGGGCGAACCGCCGTTGGGTCTCATGTCCAGATCGAGGGGAAGTACCACGGGCAGGTCCGACTCCGGCACTGGAACGGTCCCGCATTTGTCACAGTAAACAATCGGAATGGGGGCACCCCAATATCGTTGCCGGGAGATTCCCCAGTCCCTGATCCTGTAGTTTATGGTCTTATGACCCATTCCTTTTGACTGGAGATAGTCGGCAATGGTGTCCAAGGCCTCCAGATTCTTTTGCCCGTTAAAGGGGCCCGAATTCACTAAAATTCCCTCGTTTACATAGGCTTCGGTCATGGATTCTTCCGTCAGTTCCTCATCTTTCGGTTTGATCACCACCCGAAGTTTCAGACCGTATTTCTTGGCAAACTCGAAATCCCGCTGGTCGTGTGTGGGAACCGCCATCACGGCGCCGGTGCCGTATTCAAATAGGACAAAATTGGCGACAAATATAGGGATCTCCTCTCCTGTCACCGGATTCAGGCAATATGCGCCTGTAAAAACCCCTTCCTTTTCCGTGAAATCCGCCGTTCGCATGAACCGGTCCATTTTCAGGGTTCGTGCTATAAAATCCTCCACTTTCTTTTGCTCAGGTTTCCCTGCAATGAGTTCTTTCACCATGGGATGTTCCGGGGCAAAACAGAGAAACGTGGCACCGAACACCGTGTCCTGCCGTGTCGTAAAGACCTCAATGGCCTTTTGGGAACCGACCAAAGGAAATCGAATGATGGCACCATGACTCTTACCGATCCAGTTTCGCTGCATGGCCAGCACCCGCTCCGGCCATCCCGGCAACCGGTCGCAATATTCGAGGATCTCATCGGCATAGTCCGTGATCTTGAGAAACCAGCTGTCCATTTCCTTGATGGTGACTTCCTGATCCGTGTGTCGCCAGCAGCACCCCTCCTCGACCTGTTCATTGGCCAACACGGTCTGACATTTGTCGCACCAATTCACAAACGTCTTCTTTTTGTAGGCCAATCCTTTTTCGTACATTTTCAGGAAGACCAGTTGCTCCCATTTGTAGTAGTCCGGGTCACACGTGGCAAATTCACGGCCCCAGTCATAACTGAAGCCCATCCGTCTTAATTGTGATTTCATATGTTCGATGTTCTCGTATGTCCACTTGGCCGGATGCGTATTGTTTTCGATGGCTGCATTCTCTGCAGGCATACCGAAGGCGTCCCAACCCATGGGATGAAGCACGTTCTTTCCGCACATACGTTTGTAGCGAGCCACCACATCGCCGATGGTGTAATTTCTCACATGACCGATATGAATCTTCCCCGAGGGGTAGGGAAACATCTCCAAAAGATAATATTTTTCTTTGGATTCATCCTCTATGACCTTAAAAAGAGAAGCATTTTCCCAGTATTTTTGCCATTTTACTTCCAGTTCCTGGGGCATATATTTCATTAGATGGTTCCCCTTTCTAACCGTGGGCCCTGTTACCCTTTTTCGCCTGTGGAATCAATGCCGAGCGTCGTGTAAATATGATCCAGTACGCCATTGATATACCGGGCCGAATTTTCGCTGCCGAATTTTTTGCCCAATTCCACTGCCTCATCCAGGGACACCCTGGGCGGTATGTCTTCGAGAAATAGGATTGGCCTACAAAAAGAAGACGTTTGTGAATTGGTGCGACAAATGTCAGACCGTGTT
>JARRPY010000365.1:0-3314 GCA_037382425.1 Deltaproteobacteria bacterium | reverse complement strand
TGAATACCAGAGCAATAATCAAAACAGAGATGCTCTTCTTCATTTCCCTAACTCCTTTCCGGTTATTTCATCTTCAGTGCCGTCACGTAAGGCGCCCAGTGTCGTGTCATGTCTAAGTTGTCGTACAGACGCCGTCATTCCGGTCCCGGATCAGGTCCGGGATGACGGACCCGGAATCCAGAAGCACCGAAGTAGCCAAGAATGCCGGATTCCCGCTTTCGCAGGAATGACATTAATAACGCCTAATTTTCTTTTGGCTCACACTTGATGTGTGACACGACTAGCCAGAAAGCGCGGCTGCGATGCTGCTTGGTGAAGAATTTCGATTTTCACCGTGGTTCCTTGCTGTGGAAAGATGCGGTATCTGCGCCCGTCACCCGTTTCTCAGTTCACTCTGCCTTTTGATTTATTTCATCACTACTTTATAATAACCGTAAATAGGGCGCGTAACCCATTTACGTTGAAAATTATTAGTAATATCCGCCCATTCCGAGTTACATTTTCAGTATGGCTTTGGCATGATGATGCCTATCTATATACATACTCAAAACGGCCTGAATACACGCTAAACCGTATTGCGGCGATCGGGTCCTAAAATATAATAATATGAAGAGGCATTTACGGATGGGAACTATCTAAGAAGTTTCAAAAGGAGGAATCACCATGGAAGAAGAACGCACCAATTGTTCGGCTCGGTTCAAGTATTTCCTTTTTGGTGGCGTCGTGGGCGCTGTAACTGCGCTGTTGTTCGCCCCCAAGTCGGGGAAAGAAACAAGAGACCTGATCGCAACCAAAGCAAGGGACAGTAAAGACGCCGTTCAGGAAGGCGCCAAGACCGTCACCCAAAAGCTGGGTGAATCCAAAGAGCAGCTGAAGAAGACGATCTCTAACGAAAAGGACACCCTCTCTGCAGCCTACCACGCCGGAAAAGAAGCGTATCAGGAAGAAAAGGCCACGGAAAAGGAAGGATAGCTCAACACGAAACCACCGGAAAACTGGAGACCATGATGGAATCCGTGATCCTGATTGTCATTCTCGCATTGCAGACCCTGGTGATCATCATATTGTCCATATCCGTGACCATGTTCCTAAAACGGGGCCGGCGGGCACTCGATGACGTCCAACCCAAAATTCAGAAAATATTGGATGATGCGTCGAGTGTGGTGAATACGTCCCGCCCCATTTCAAACCAGTTGGTGGAAATTTCCATTAATCTCAAGGAGATTTCTCGAATGGCCCGGGAAGCGACGCATGACGTCGGACGCACCGTGGAAGAAGCCGCCCATCGATCGCGCCTGCAGATCAGGCGGATGGATGGCGCAATGACGGATGCGGTAGACAGAACCGAGCGGGCGGTCGGGATGCTGACGAGGAACGTGACAGACCCCTTGGTGGAGATATCCGCCATCATAAGAGGGGTTCGCACGGGGGTACAGTGCTTTCAACATTTAAGACATGATCGATAAACCTGAAAAAGGAGGAGCATTCACATGACCATGGGCTTCAGTCTGCAACCGCTTTTGGCCTTGATCTCCGGTATTCTGATTCTGATTTTTCCGAAAGTGCTCAACTATATTGTCGGAATCTATCTGATCATTTTCGGCATTTTGGGATTGTTTAGGTAGTGTCCATCCACGAATAATAATTAGGCACTAAAGCGTTTCCAATTCAGAAATGAGCAATTTTTGTCCGCGCTATGCTTGGACTCCCGACCCTTCGGGCGGGTCCCCGGTTTCGCAAGGTCAAGGAAAACAAGGAGTTACGCGGAGGCGTACGATAGTACGCCGCACAAGAAACTCCGCCGGTTGACGCTGAGATTGTGGAAAAGCGCCATTTATGGATGGAAACTAGGTAACTCCCATGGATCTCGATTGGCCGCAACTGGGCTCCCACCTCATTCATCTGGCCATCGCCTACGGTCTGGCCTTTCCCATCGGTTGGGACAGGGAAAGCAGCAGGAGACACTTTGGTCTCAGGACTTTTCCGTTGGTGGCAGTGGTCAGTTGCGGATTCGTGCTGACAGGAATATATGTTCTGGACAGCACGGAAGCGAAAGCCCGGGTCATTCAGGGTTTGATGACCGGGATCGGATTCATTGGTGGCGGAGCGATTCTCAAGAACAAAGATGAGGGTCTTGTGGGAACCGCCAGTGCGGCCAGCATATGGAATATGGGCGCCATCGGGATGGCGGTTGCCTTCAACCGCTATGAGATCGCCATTGCCCTCGCCGTCATCAATTTTCTGACTTTGCGTTTGCTTGGATTGGCCAAGGCGTCAGACGAGGGACAGGAATAAGCCCGGTCTGTTGCGGCCCGTTCATGGTCGGTTCATCCCCGGTGGTCAGCACCCGGCTCGCGTTCGGTCACGGCCATCATCCACAAATGGGTGTCGTCCTAAATCCGCAGATCTTGCAGGACCTCGAGGAGATCGGTCGGTTCAGGTTGTTGAATATGACCCGGTGTGATCCGGGCATATCGGATGATCCGGTCCTGATCGATGATGTAACGTGCCGGCATGGGCAGGCGCCAGGAGGCGTCTCCGTTGTACCTTTTCAGATCGATGCCCATATGCAGGTATATTCGACGGATCTCCTTGGGCACAGCATAGTCCAACCCGTAGGCCTCGGCCACGCAATTTCCCGGATCGCTGAGCAGGTTGAGGGTGAGTCTTTTTTCTCCCTTGAACTCTCGAATGTACTCGGCGGTATGCGGCGATATCATTATCGTAAGTGTTTCCATCTTATTAAAGGAAAAGTGGGCCTTTTCCATCGCCTTCAGCGCCCGATTACAAAAGTGACACCATCGCCCCTCGTAAAAGCCCAATACCACCGGTCTTCGAGTCAAGGCCTCACTTAAATTTACCAATCGGCCTTCGGCATTAATCAAGGTGAAATCCGGTGCGATATCCCCTTCCCCAACGGCACACGGCAGGTGGCCCTGTGTGGAGTGGGGCGGGATGAAACGAAGTGCCTGTGTTCCTGCCATTTCCTGTTGCAGATTCATAGAAGCCCCCCGGCGACGGTGATTGTTCGCTCACCGAGCATATGGGTAAACGATCCCAGTTCATTATCATACCAGCCATATACCACCACCTGATGCACGGGCACCTCCACCGTGCATCCCTGTTCGGGCATGGCCGCTTTGGGAGAAATCTGGCATCCCGGCGTCACCGAGACTCGAACCACTCCCTTTTGGACCCGGGTTTTGGTTGCCTCCACCACCGCGGCCGACGCCGTGCCGATGATGTCCGAAGAAATATTCTGGGATTCCGTATAGGAAATGAATCGACTCAAATCGCCCTCGGCCGCATTGCGG
>JARRPY010000364.1:0-3983 GCA_037382425.1 Deltaproteobacteria bacterium | reverse complement strand
CAGCTGTTTGCCCATTTCCGTTTTTTCGGGGAATTCAGCCGAACTCTCACTCTCTATCTCTTCTATCTTCAAAATACGGTCCTTTTCGATTCCGATGGATCCGCCATATCGCTTAAATTTTATCAGATCCCCTTCTTCCCAGTATCGGTCCGTAGTAAACTCCCGACCGTCCTTTAGATGGATGACATAGGCTGAAAAACATAAGGCGGGAACGAAAAGAAAAACCGTAGCCAAAAAGACCGTGAGTGCCTTTTTCATAACAACTCCTTTAAATATAAGCTCATCCCGGTTGGACGCCCCCCATGTACCATCTGCCGGAGCTACAGGGCAGGCAGAGGAGACCCCCGTTCAACGGAGCAGGAAGCGCACGGAAAAGATGGGTTTAGCAGCTATTTGTGACTTTGGCCGGGATAGAGAAATCCTTGCCAAAGGGCGCCTCAGTGAAACAAAAACGAAGGGTTTCACAGGGCAGAAGCATAGAGATCGATAATTTATGACTCGGGAGCAGATACCTCGTTAAAGGGAACCGTAAGTTCCAGCATCTTGGCCTGGGCGGCTTCCAATATTGAATCTCTTATGAAAGAGCTTGCCTCCAAGATCTCTATACCTATCAATTCGCCATTTTCATTCAGTTCCGCGGTCACATTGGGACTCAGTTCGACGCTTCCAGCCTCTTTGGCATTGGATATGGCAAGATGCAACACGTCTTCCTCCTTGAAGTATGTCATACGTGTCTTCTTCATATTAAAAACCTCCCCGTTTTCAAACGGAAATTGATTTGTTGAACTAACGATATGTGAAATTGGGGAATCTGTCAATTCTGTAACTCAGGCAACGGGTTAGAATGATTCGTCTCGGCTGTCTCCCAAACTGGTCAAATTTAATCTGATCCCCATCTTCCCAATACCGGTCTATTTTGAATTGCCGTCCATCCTTCAGGTGAATCAGGTACGCCAATAAACATAGGGCCGGGGTTAGGAAAAAAATCGTGACCAAAATGACTGTAAGAGTCTTTTTCATGATGGTTCCTTGAATATGGGCTCGAAGCTGAAAGCTCAAGGCTCAAATCCGACCCCGGTTCGACGGGGCAAGAGGCTCAAAGAATGGGTATCCTTGATTGTTGAGGCAAAGTGAAAAACCCTCTTCAAGAGGCTACGTGTTACGAAAAAAACAAGAAGTCGAATATTTTCAAGACGGCACAGCGTCAGACGTCTGCTATATGCTGTTGTTTGGCACATCAGTAGAGGAAAGTAATGGAGATTTATTTTGTTGAGTTATTCGAATTAAGAACCGCAAGGCTTCGTTAACTGATTCGGAATTAGGAACAAATTTCAATGCCGGTGAGCTTTCCATCGGCAGTAGTGTCAACATTGAGCCCTTCTGCAATCTCTATAACACCATCCGCTTCCAGATCGCTCAGTTCCAGATATAATGCGTCGACTTCTTCATCATAATGCACTTTCATTTCCTTCTACCTATTTTCAATCGAAACCTCCACAACCATAAGCAAAGCAACGTCTAATATTCATTTTATGTTACAGTCGCACCACTTTCTCTGTAAAATCATAAACTGGAACTCGAATGGTTCTTTTAGGTTTCGCTGGCTGTCTGGCGATCTGCAACAAGGTATCCGTAACTTCGGGTGTATAGAGTCTTTCCCCACATTTTAGGCACACCTCGGCCGGTACACGCTCAACTAGGAGATACGTATCATTCTCCTCATAGCTGAATGTCACGGAAGCTTTTCTTAGCTCTCCTCCACAAAAGGAACATCTCATAGCACATTTATCTCCTTATCTTTCCTTGAAGCCATTTTTCCGAATTAGGCTCATATACGGTTACAATTACGACAAAGGGCGGCAACGAAGCCTGCACATGAAGCCCGCGACCTCCCCGTGTTTTCCCTGAAATCAAACAGCTCGCTGAATATTTGTCATCCGGATACTCTTCAATAATTTCTCCTTCAAAAATCGTCTCTTCAACTTCATCGATCTATCCTTCTTTTTATCATCTGCTTGATTGCATGTTCAGAAAAGCGATAGAGCCCTGTTCGTATATTTTTCTTCAGAAGAACTATATCCATTGGCTTTCTATAAGTGGAATCAACCCCATAATCAACGTGGACCAAACGCTTGATCGATTCACAAAAATATGCCGGCAGTCTTGGACGCTTTAACAGGGTCTGTTTCTATCCCGGTGAAAGCACCATCGAAATCTCTCTTTATCCATCGAAGGAGCTGTGCCTTTTCACCCGGTGTCATGGACGAGATAAGACCCTCTACCTCCTGTAGAGTTGTCATCACGCTTCACTTCCCTTAAAAAATTCCCGCACTCCAAACTAAATCTTTTGAGTGTTGAAGTCAACACGTCGAAATTAACATAGCTTTAACTTCATATAACATAAGGCACTTCTATGAAATCATGCCTCCTCGGGTCAAAATCCTTTGTATTCCGGGTAACGAGTTTCACATGATGATACGTAGCCACGGCCGCCTGAAAGGCATCAGGCAGTTTCCAGCCATGTTCTTTTCTCAATGATGCACCCAGATCGGCGATGGGCGTATCAATGGCCAAGTTCCGAAATTGGTCCAGCAAGGCCTTCACCCGCTCTAAATCCGGCTGGGCTATACCCACCCATATTTCTGCTCGCGTGATCACTGAGATGGCGGTCTCTTGCGGATCAAGACCCAGCACAAATCGTGTTGCCTTGTCTACGCCGTTGAGGTGGTCAATGAGAATAACGGAATCGAGTAGCCTGGAAATCATCCCCTATTCCATTCCGATCTCGAATCCCTTTGGTATTTCAAACCGTCCCCCTTTTGCCAGATGCCACGCGTGTCATGCACAAGCCTTTCATATCCTTCATGCTTTTTGGCTTCTCTTAAGCGGCTGATCCCCCGGCGGATCACCTCTGCCACCGATATGTTGAGGGCTTTACTGTATGACTCCAGCCAGATCTTATCGTCTTCCGAAATCGTGATGATGGTTCGCTTATTGGCCATGTGATCCTCGCTAAATAGTGATATATAATATTATATATCACCATTAAAACATTGGCAAGAAATTTGCTGTTGCCTTTACCTGAAGCCTCTCAACTCTGATCGGCGGCTCTTTTTCCGCCCTTTTTTGCTTTCCCGAAAGATCCGGTGACTCCTTGATCTCTTTGATGAGCCCCTTGTCCACTCCCAACTCTCCATTGGGGAGTTTGAATTTAATCTGATCGCCCTCTTCCCAGTAGCGATCGGCGATGAATTCACGACCATCCTTCAGATGGACGACATACGCGGACAGGCAAAGGGAGGGGGTCATGAGGAAAATCGTTGCGATAGTGGCCGACAGTATCCTTTTCATGGAATATTCTCCCGGGGTTTAGAGAGCTAAAACTCCTTCAGAAAGTCTCAGGGAATCTCCCAGCTATGAAAAAATCGGGAAACCGCCAAACATTTTCAAAGGCATCTTAGCTAAACAAGCTTATTCCTGAATGATTTTAATCTATTTGGATAACAGAGTCAACCACTCGAAATTACATATACAATTGATTTAGATCTTGTCTAGGAACGGCGGGTAGACTCGACCGTAAAGAATTCGCTTGCTGACCCGAATAGATGAGATTCATCTTTAAAGTTTGCGCTGAACGTGGAGAGGATTTCTCACTGAAGTATTTGGTGGGAGGCCAATCGGCTTACGGCGTGTTTAAGTTGCTAACCGGTCTTGATGTCTTTAATTTATGGCCCGTTTTTCTTTTGGAAATGCCGTAAGTTAGTGATACTTGAGAAGGGAATTGTGCGTGCCAATTCTTCAAGAGTGGTTTTTTCCTCTCTTAATTTGACCAAAGCGTCTTCCGCCATCAATACCGTATTTTTGTTTTCGTGCAAGCTCTTTCGCAGTTCCTCTGTACTTGCCCGCTTATTGATCAGGATGCCGTCGTTCTCATCGGGCATCCAAAGTTCCGCTACCGCCAATCGACCTCTGTATCCCGTATG
>JARRPY010000363.1:0-5526 GCA_037382425.1 Deltaproteobacteria bacterium | reverse complement strand
CCGAAAGACCCTTTCAAACCCCTGACGCGACTCGGTATGCCGGGCCGATATCATTGCCAACCTTTCGCGTGTCAGTTGAAAGGCCTGTGCTTGCGTCTTTACCGTCCCGGTCAGTGATCTCAATCGATCCGGGCGGTTCCTCGTCGACAATTTCACCATATGTAGATAACAAAGACATGCTCTCGGGTATCTGTCCCAGTTGACATCATGGATCAGGTCCGCTTTAAGCCGTCCTCATGCGCACCCTTATCCGACTGGACCCGTCATGTCAATGATTTCTTTTGGATTTGTTCCGCCTTGGGAGCCGCATTCAGCATCCAAGCGGGCAAAAATCGAGGCGATTTTCTCATTGAATCAATGTCTCGAAGGTGTATAATACAAAATAATTCCTACGTGCGGGCTACGGGATGCGTGTGAGGAATTATCTCAAGTAGACCCTTTCTGTTGGAGAAAGGTAAAGGGTGTTGCTGTGGCACAGATCGATGCATTTTTTAAGCTTATGAACGACCAGGGGGCCTCCGACCTTCACCTGGTGTCCGGTCAGCAGCCGGTGCTGAGAATACGGGGCGAGATGGAACGGGTGAAATACAAAGCGTTGGACAATGACACCCTCAAGTCCATGCTCTACGAAATTGCCCCTGAGGATAAGGTGAAGGTATTCGAGGAAACCGGGGATGTGGATTTTGCCTATGAAATACCGAATCTTGCCCGGTACAGGGCCAACTTTTTCCAGCAGAAATATGGGATTGGTGCGGTTTTCAGGGAAATCCCATCGGATATCCTGACCTGTGAACAGTTGGGGCTGCCTCCGGTGGTTGCCAAGCTGGCCTCCCTGCCGAGGGGACTTGTCCTGGTCACCGGGCCCACCGGCAGCGGCAAATCTACTACCTTGGCCGCCATTATTGATGAGGCCAACAGGACCCGGAAGGATCACATCATCACCGTCGAAGACCCGATTGAATTTGTTCACAAGAGTGCCAAGGCCATTGTCAACCACCGTGAAGTGGGGTTGCATACGCGATCCTTTGCTGCGGCGCTTCGGGGGGCTTTGAGGGAGGATCCGGACATCATTCTCGTGGGTGAACTGCGGGATCTGGAGACCATTTCATTGGCCATCGAGGCTTCTTCCACCGGTCACTTGGTCTTTGGCACCCTTCATACCACCAGCGCAGCAAAGACAGTTGACCGGGTGATTGAGGTATTTCCCGAAAACCAGCAAGAGCAGATCCGAAATACCCTCGCCGATGGGCTCAGGGCCGTGGTGGCACAGAATCTTTTCAAGCGCGTGGACAAAAAGGGCCGAGTGGCTTGTCTTGAAATTATGATTGGCACACCAGCAGTCAGGAATCTCATCCGTGAGGGAAAAACATTTCAGATTCCCTCTATGATTCAAACAGGTAAGAAATACGGGATGCAGACACTAGATGATGCGATTATGGACCTGCTAAAGAGAAGAATTATCAGCCCAGATGCCGCCTATGCCAAATGCAATGACAAAGATAAGTTTCGTCCTTATCTGAAAAATCCGCCCGCTGATTTTACGGAGGTATAGGAGGTATAACGGAGGTCCGGTTATGAGACTTCAAGAATTGGATTACATTCTCAACACCATGTTAGACTCATACGAGGATGCGTCAGACCTGAATTTCACCGTGGATAAGCCGCCTCAAGTGGAGAGTTATGGGGAGTTGAAGCCGGTAGCGCTCAAACCGCCCATCGAGAGATTAACGCCATTTCAGACCGAAACATTGGCCCTCAACCTAATCAATGGGGATCGAAGGCTGTCAAAGATCCTTCTAACCGAAGGGTCGTGTGATATGTCATACCAATTGGTGGGGCGCGCACGTTTCAGGGTGAACATCTTTTCACAAAAGGGGTATTATTCCGTGGTGATGCGGCGGTTGCCCACACGGGTTGCCACCATTCAGGAGTTGGGCTTACCGTCGGCCTTCTCAAAAATGAGTGAAGAGCGAAATGGAATCATTCTGGTGACCGGTGCCACGGGGACCGGAAAGACAACCTCTTTGGCAGCGGTGCTTGATCTTGTTAATGATTCAAAGGCGGTGCATGTGGTGACCCTGGAAGACCCTGTGGAATATGTGCATTCCCAAAAGATGGCCACATTCAATCAGAGGGAGTTGGGTGTCGATTTTGAAACTTTTCCCATCGGCATGCGAGCCGCACTGCGACAGGCGCCCAAGGTCATCCTCGTGGGAGAAATGAGGGACCGCGAGAGCGTCGAAATCGCGCTATCAGCTGCAGAAACAGGTCACTTGGTGATGAGTACCCTTCACACGGTCGATGCCGGACAGACCATTAATCGAATTATGGGGATGTTCGATAAAGACGAGGAAAGACAAGTCAGGATCCGCCTCGCAGATACCATTCGATGGGTTGCCTGCCAACGATTGCTTCCCAAGATAAGTGGCGGTCGTATCGCAGCTTTTGAGATCATGGGAACCAGTTTGCGGGTAAAGGATTCCATTCTTCACGGCGAATCCGAAGGAAAGACGTTTTATGAAATCATCGAAGGAAGCCGCCCTTTCGGCATGATGACCTTTGACCATAGCATAGCCGATCACTTCAAAGCGGGATTGATTACCGAGGAAACCGCCTTGAGTTATGCGTCGAGAAAATCTATCGTGAGCCGGTCAATAGATTCCATCAAGGCGGCGAAAGGCGAAAAGACCACCACCATTGAAGGCTTGGCCATTGATAGAGATTACGACAGGAGGGGACGACGATAAAACAATCGGCGGGGGTGTGTCCAATGGAAATCGTATGCGACAACTGCTATACCAAATTAAGCGTACCGGATGACAAGATCCCGGAGGGCCAGCGGGTCGGTATAAAGTGTCCTAAGTGCCAGAACAAGGTGATTGTGGATCTCTCATCGAAAGCAGGTGCCGATAACACCCTGGATATAGATGAATTTAATGGCTCTACCGAAAACACTAAAGAATTCGGTATAGATGAAGAGATGGAGGATCTAGACCTTGAATTTTACGGAAAAGATAAGAAACTGGCGCTGGTGCTGGACTCCGACCTACAGCGCCGGCAGTTGATCACGGAAATTGTTTCTGACTTGGGATACCGTCCGCTGGCAGAAGAAGATTCCAGGAAATTTCTGAGTTGGGATACCGTCCGCTGGTGGAAGAAGATTCCGGTAAAGCATTTAAGCGAATTCGCCAATATCCGATCGAACTGGTATTTCTGTCCGATGGCTTTGATAAGGCCCCTGTGGATCAGAGCCCTGTCATGGCCCACATTACCAGCCTGCCTATGTCTGCGAGGCGACGCATGTTTGTGGTGCTCATCGGTGGAGGGTTCAGGACAATGGACCGAATGGGCGCCTTTGTGATGAGTGCAAATCTTCTGGTAAATGAAAATGATTTGGACAAGTTAAGCCCTGTATTAAGTATGTCCATTACAGATAAAGAGGGGTTTTATAAGGTCTTTATCGATACGCTCAAAGACATTGGAAGGGCTTAGATTTTTGAAGGGAGTAAATGAACAGAACCGACCAATATCGCCTGAGGATAAGAAACTGTGTGGGAACCATCATTGACGTACATTCAACCGTCAGTGATGCGTATGAAAACGAGCAATTGGTTTCGGATTTTGAAGAACTTGAAAAAGCCATCGACGTATTGGATATGAGCCTCGTCTCAGAAGGGGATATTCTCATGGTGGAGCAGGCCACCAATGCCCTTTTGGGAGAGTTTAAGGCCCTTTTTGAAACCGGGATGTTCGGCCCCGTGTATGGGCATGCATCCAATTGACGCCGGGCGAACGCCGACAAGGCGGGCCATGCCCATTGGTTGGACACCGGTTTTAACGGACGCCGTAAGGATCCACCTGACACGCCAAGAGCTTCCCCCCCTTCATCTGCGTGAGCATCTCTTTCCATATCTCTCTTAGTGCGTCGATCCTCTCGCGCTTTCCCAGCGCCCATACCGAGCCCCCGGCACCGGCACCAGTGAAGCGAGCCCCGCAGCCGGTCGATTCTGCCGCGCCGACCAGCTTCCGGGTGTTTTCATCCAGGGCCTCTGGTGTGATGCGACGCCTCACGGCCATTTCCTCCTGAAGAAGGCGGGCCGCATGGCCCCAATCCTGGCCCTTTATGGCCTTAGCGAACCGTTGGACGATCTGGTTGGCTTTGACCCAGCCGTCTCTTGTTTCGCCCGCCAAAAAGTCATTTATCCAGTTTAAGTTGGTGACGGCAGAGGTGTGCGTCTTGCCGCTGTAAGCCACCAGAATACGCTCTGAAAAGGCGCTCTGGCCCGCTTTGTTGAGCAGGGGAGTCCGTTTGAACGGTGTGGCGGGGCGGCTGTATCTCCAGACCCACTGATTGACGCCCCCATAGACGGCGGCGGCCTGATCCTGTATGCCGCAATTTCCGCCGCTGATACCGTCTTCCAAATGATAGGCCAGATGGAGGATGTCTCTCTTGGAAAGCGGGCGATCGCCGAGACGTTGTGCCAGCTTTGAGAGGGCCTGGATCAGTGCTACCAGGGCCGTGCTTGATCCACCGAGTGCGGATCGTACCGGCGACTGTGATCCGATATCCACCTTGAGACCGTGAAAACCGAAGTGAGATATCGCCCCTAAAAACAGCCCAAAGGGCGAGGAGAACGGGAGCGCAGAGGCGGCGTATGTCTCCTCCTTATGAAATCCCCGCGAAGAGATTTTGACAACCCCCGGTCTATGGGGGGACAAGGTCACGAAGGTCCGCAGCGTCAGTGCCATGTTGATGGTGCTGGGGACCATTTTTTCCAAAGGGAGGGCCAGGGCTTTTATATCCCATGTCCCCCCGCAATCGATTCGGCAGGGAGCGGAGGCCTCTATGGCGCCCTGTTCCAATATGTGATCGACCCTCGACATTTTGCACCCTCAACCGATTGAATTCCGTCGCTGCAAGACAGGGGATGCGCTTCCTGTGAGTTTGGTTGCATTACGCTCACTCCAAGGGTCGCCCTTGAAGTTGATGCGAGGCACTCTACTTCAGCCCGCAAATGCGTGTCAACGATCCGTCTTTATTCCGGCAGCCTATCGGGGATACGTTGATTATGTTACAATGACATCCTCGCTGTAAAAATCCCGGGCCGATGCTTCTCTCGATCGTTCGAACCCGTCGATCCACCCCTTGACCCGGTCTTCTCCATACGT
This sequence comes from Deltaproteobacteria bacterium, assembly GCA_037382425.1. GTDB lineage: Bacteria > Desulfobacterota > DSM-4660 > Desulfatiglandales > Desulfatiglandaceae > JAIPDZ01. The sequence goes on along the minus strand of JARRPY010000363.1, from coordinate 357 downwards.
CGCTTTCCATGCCTCAACAATGGTTTCTACCGGCACATCCGCATAGCTCCCATGATAGGCCACATACTCCATGAAGGCCTTCTTCTCCAGGTTGTACGGATGGAAAATGGAATCTTCGCGCCCGTTGAATTCCAAGGGTGCGACCTTGTGTCGTCGGCATAGCTCTATATTAAAGGCCGGTGTGGCTTTGACCCATTTTTCATTTAGCCAGAATTCGGTAAATCCGTGAAAGACAAACACGTCCGTGCCCATAAAGGCGAGGAGTTGTGCTGTCGCCAGGTGATTTCTCACGTCCGCAAAGCCGATCCTTGAGGGGATTCCGCATGCCCTACCCAGGGCACACAACAGGGAGGCCTT
>JARRPY010000362.1:0-3393 GCA_037382425.1 Deltaproteobacteria bacterium | reverse complement strand
GACGCTGAAGAATTGGTTCGTGCCATAGCGGCCGGTATAAGGGGTCTTGAAGGTGTGGACGTGTTGGTTGCACCGCCTTTCACCCATTTGGATATTGTCAGAGCGGCCATAGGTGACGCCGGTATCTTCCTGGCGGGTCAGAATATGTATTTTGAAATGAGCGGGGCCTATACGGGAGAGGTCTCCGGACGAATGCTCCAGGAGGCAGGCTGTACCCATGTAATTCTTGGCCATTCGGAAAGGCGCACCATTTTCCATGAAACAAACGAAATGATAAATGAAAAGGTCAAGGCCGCCGCAGTCCTGGGCCTGATTCCCATCGTCTGTGTCGGAGAAACCCTTGAAGAGCGCGACAACGGCCGGACCTTCGACGTCATCAAACAGCAACTGGATGGCTCGCTGGACAACTTCCTCGCCGATGAGCGACTGCCGCCCTCCACGATTCTCGCATATGAGCCGGTTTGGGCCATCGGCACGGGTCGAACCGCCACTCCGGATCAGGCGGAGAAGATCCACGCCTTTATACGGGAGTGGATCACATCCAGTTTTGATGCGGACACCGGGGACCGTATTCGAATCCTTTACGGCGGTAGCGTCAAACCCGACAACGTATCCGCACTGATGTCCAAGGCCGATATCGACGGTGCCCTCGTGGGAGGCGCCAGCCTGAAGGCCGATGCGTTCATTGATATCATTCGATTCGAGTAGGACGCCGGGCCAACATTTTTCTATTGCACAATTAAAGAGAAAAGGCTATATTAAAAGATTACAGATTTTCTTTAATTCTTTAAGAAGAGACCAAGGTCTCAAGAGGCGCATAAATGATTCCCATCATTCTCATCCTTCATGTCTGTGTGTGCATCGCCCTGATTCTCATTGTCCTCGTACAGAAGGGAAAAGGGGCCGGAATGGGTGCGGCATTCGGTGGTTCCAGCCAAACGGTTTTCGGGAGTGCCGGGGCCACCACCCTGCTCCATAAGGTGACCACGGTTGTCGCCGTCATCTTCATGCTGACCTCCTTGGGCCTCTCATTCTTCATCGGCAGAGGCGGGCCGTCTTCCATCATGGAGGACGTCACGCCCACCAGTCAGACGCAGTCAACGCAGACGCAGTCGACCCAGCCGCCGGCGAGCACACCGGCGAATACGGGGGGAACGGAACAACCGAAAAAATAAATTTGCCAAGACGTGCCGAAGTGGTGGAACCTGGTAGACACGCTATCTTGAGGGGGTAGTGGGCCACGCCCGTGCGGGTTCAAGTCCCGCCTTCGGCACCATAATTGACTCAAATAGACCCTTCTCAGAAAGGGTCTATTTGTTTGTGTTGGAGGTAACCCGCTATGTCATTAAATGAACTCTTGCCCAAAGCGGTTCGACTTTTTCCCAAAAGAGAGGCCGTGGTCTGTGGCGATCTGAGGATGGATTATCAGGGCTTTGCAGCTCGGGTATGGCGGCTCTCCCACGCCTTAAAGGACCTGGGTTTGAAGAAGAAAGATCGCATTGCCATTGTCCATGAAAACACCCATGAATTCCTCGAGGCCTACCTGGCCTCCGCCCACCTCGGGACGATTCTAGTCCCCCTCAACCACCGGCTGGCAACCAAGGAACTGTCGATGATCCTCCATGACAGTCAATCTCGAATTCTCATATCCCAGTCCGTGTTCAGAGATAAGGTGAAGGAGATCCCGAATCAAGTCCCGTCTATTAAACGGATTATTTGGACACGGCCCGCCTCCGGCACATTCTCTGAAGGGGACTTGGAATATGAATCCATGATTAAAGATCAATCGGATGAACCGCCCCCCATGGCAGACATCCAGGATGATGATGTGGCGCATCTGTATTATACCAGCGGCACCACGGGCCGTCCCAAGGGGGTTATGTTAACCCACAAAAACGTAAAGAGCCACGCCCTGGGAACCATTGCCGAGTATCAATTGACGGACCGGGATCACTGGTTCCATGTGGCCCCCTTGTTTCACCTGGCCGATGCATGGGCCACCTTCGCCGTGACATGGGCCGGCGGCAAACACGTACTCATCCCCTCATTCGAACCCTTAGACGTGCTAAGGACCATTGAAAAAGAGAAGATTACCCTGTCAAATCTCATCCCCACCATGCTCAACATGATGGTCAATCATGAAAAGATCAGTGATTTTGATTATTCCAGCCTGCGGGTGATCCTGAGCGGAGGCGCACCCATTGCGCCGGAAACCGTTCGAAGGATCATCGATGCCTTCAAGTGTGACTATATTCAGACCTACGGCATGACCGAGACCAGTCCCTATCTCACCGTCTCAATTTTAAAGGAGCATTTAAAAAGCCTTCCCTGGGAGGAACAGCTCAGGTTTAAGGCCAAGACCGGGCGGGAGTTTATCAATGTCAGTCTTCGCGTGGTGGATGAGGACGGGGAAGACGTGGCCATGGATGACAGCCAGGTGGGAGAAATTATCGTAAAGGGAGATACCGTAACACCCGGATACTGGAATCTGCCGGAGGAAACGAATAAGGCGATTAAGGACGGCTGGCTATACACCGGAGACCTTGCGGTGATCGATCATGAGCGGTATGTCAACATTGTGGACCGCAAGAAAGACATGATTCTGACCGGGGGAGAGAATGTTTACTCCACCGAAGTGGAAAACGTCCTCTACGCTCACCCAGCCGTCCTGGAAGTGGCCGTCATCGGTATCCCCCACCCGCACTGGGGAGAGGCGGTCAAGGCGTGCATCGTTCTTAAAGAAGGGCAAAAGGCTACAGAGGCAGAAATCATTTCCTTCTGCAAGAAGGAACTGGCCGGTTACAAGGCACCCAAGAGTGTGGATTTCATTGATGCCCTCCCAAAAACGGGTTCGGGCAAAATCTATAAAAAAGGACTTAGAGACCCATACGTAGACAAGCCGTAATCATCTCATTTTATCCCATCAATATATGTTACGAGAACTCTGGACTGTAGCCTTACAAGCGCTTTAATCTATCTTGAAGAATGCCTCGTCAAACTCCGCGCGTCCTTCATATTTCTTCATGAAAAATGCGGGGACTTTTTCCCTTGCCTCAAAAATGTCATGACTGATCGGAATGCCCGCTTCATTGAAGGCCTCCACGATTCGCTTTGTGGAAGGGGGGCATCCTTTGACCGCAATCAATTCATTGATGTTTGGGTCATCCTTGTTGGCTTGATAGATACACTTGCCCAATAGGATGGTTTTCTTCTTTCCGGGTGTGGGCTTCATGGACTTTCCGGTGAGGACTTCCACGTCATCCCATGGCTGCCCCTTCCAGGCCTGGGCAATGGCCGTCAACACGATTCCGTTCAGGCTCGAACAATACGTGCACATGGTGAGGTCATACTTACGGTAAGACAGCCCCTCGATGCCCATTCGTTTCATGGGAA
>JARRPY010000361.1:0-3401 GCA_037382425.1 Deltaproteobacteria bacterium | reverse complement strand
ACGTTCTAGTAAAGGGGGCGTCAACCCGCTTGAAAAAATGGACAGAAAGGCGCTTTTGCAAGAGATGCCTTTCTTGACTCGGACGGAGATTTCCCATAGACTCCTCTTGGACTGCAGAACAAACAAGGTAAACAGAAGGAGGTGATAGCGCGGATAGGGAAGGCTGTCTTTCGAGGGTGGATCACCGCCCTAAACCTGTGGGATCGAAAAAGGAGATTGCTATGGAAAAAAAGCGAATGTGTCTGTTTGCGACAGTTTTTGTCTCAATAATTTTCGTGTTTGGTATGGCGTACGCTGAGCAGCCCGCCATCAAGATCGGCGCCATGTTCATCTCCTCCGGAAAGGTGGGCGGGTACGGCATCCACGGGCGACAGGCCATCGAATTGGCGGTGGATGAAATCAATGCCTCGGGCGGTATTCTGGGACGGAAGCTTGAGGCAAGGGTGGAAGACACCAAGCTGAAAAAAGATAGAGTCGTGAGCCTTGCCGAGAAATTCATCAACGAGGATAAGGTGGACTTTCTCATGGGCCCCACGTCCAGCGGGATTGCCATGACCCTCACGGAACTGGCCAAGAAAAACAAGAAAATACTCGTGGTGACCCAGGCGGCGGCGGATGTCCTCACAGGTGCCAAGGGTCATCCCTACATCTTCAGCACCCTCAGTAACGCCATGATGCACTCGAGGGCCGGTGCGTATTTCATGGCCGCCAAACCCTACAAAACCTACATGTGTGTGGGTCCAAACTACTCCTATGGACACTCGTCATGGAATATGTTTAAGGCAAAATTGACCCAACTTCGACCCGACGTAAAAATCGTAGGCGAATTGTTTCCCAAGTTCCTGGCCAAGGATTTCACGCCCGAAATCAAGAAGATTGCAGAAGTAAAACCCGATGCGGTTTGGTCCCCCCTCTGGGGCGGGGACGCGGTGACCTTCATTCGACAGGCCATTCCCAGCGGTATTTTTCAGCAAAGTAAGTTTGCCTTTCCGTGCGCCGGTGCGCTGGAAGTCCTGGTACCCATGGGTAAGGACATGCCGGACGGCATCTATGTCTCCTCACGCTACTTTTTCCCCACACCCGATTCCTGCTTGAATAGGAAATTCGTAAAGGCCTACCACGAGCGGTTTAAGGAATATCCCGATTACATGGCCGGGGAAACCTATGCGGGGGTCTATTTCATCAAGGCGGCGGTGGAACGGGCCGGCACCACGGACACGGAAAAGGTTATAAAGGCCGTGGAAAGGGAACCGCTGGCATGGAATACGCCCGAAGGGTGGAAGATCATGCGGCCCGAGGATCATTCGGTGGTGGAAGACGTCCTGTGGGGAGAAACCGCATTCAACGAAAAATACGGGTTTTCCATGCCCAAAAGCTTTGATGCCATCCAAGGAGCGGAGATTTGTCGGACTGCTGAGGAGTTGAAAGCATTGAAGGGGAAATGATTGACGGCCCGGCTTTGTGCAAAGACGAGTGGTCATGAGGTGTCGGGTGTCAGGTTTCAGGCGTTCCGGGCAATCTGAAAGTCGTGCACCGAGACTTGAAACCCGAACACTCGAAAATCGGGACAATCAAGGATATCAGGTGAGAACATGACCGGGGATTTGAAAAGGGCCGTGGACGATCGGAAAACCAAAGCCGTGGTGCTGGGCGGATTCCTGGGGTCCGGGAAAACCACGCTGCTTAAGCGCATTCTTTCCTGGAAAGAAGACCTGTCCGATACCGTGGTCATCGTGAATGATTTCGGTAAAGTGGGCATCGACGGGGACCTCCTGAGGGAGGCCGGATCGGATATGGTGGAGTTGAGCAGCGGCTGCATCTGCTGTACCCTCAGGATCGATCTCGAACGGACGCTCGAACGGATTCTCTCCGATCTGAAGCCCAAATGGCTCTTCATCGAAACCACCGGTGTGGCGGATCCAGCGGCCGTCCTCGAGGCCTTAGGTGATAAGGCATTTGAAGGACGGCTGCTGCTGCATCGGATGATCACGGTCCTGGATGTCTCGTTCTGGGAGGCGCGGGAGTGCTTCGGGCCTGTCTTTTTCAACCAGCTTCGGGAGGCCGATCTGGTCCTGTTGAACAAAATCGATACGATCGATGCCGAGACCGTCCCTCTGTTCCTCCAAGAGATCCATGAGGACGTGCCTGATGTACGTATTGTCCCCACCGTCCATTGTAACACAGATATGGATCTGCTCGTGGGGCGCAATGGTCTGGGAGTCCGGCCCATCACCAGGACACCGGATTTTCTCGTCCAACAGGAGACCCAAACCGATGTGAATGTTCAGGCAGATAGGGCGCATTCGGATGGTTCACCTCATTTCATCAGTTTTTCCTTCAAAGAAACAGTGCCCATGGATCGGACCTGTTTGGATGCATTTCTAAAAAGCCTCCCCTGGGCGCTTTTCCGCATCAAAGGGCCGGTGCGTTTTGATGAAGCCACGTTTCTCCTCAACTATGTGGGCGGTATCGCCGAATGGTCGCCGTGGGACGGGAGGGAGATGGATACGCGGCTCGCTTTCGTGGGTTGGGATGTGGATGAAGAGGAGATTGTGAAGCAACTGCAAAACTGTTGCCGGAATCCTGTCTGAATTCCGGAGAATGGATCTTCATTTGAGGAGGAAAAATTGGGATACGGGGGTCAGCAGTCAGAATTCACAAGGGTTTAATTTTTGTGCCCTATTCTGACTTCTGACTCCTGTATTCTGAAAATGCTCAGCGAGCGCATTCCCCGCTGCTTACGGGGGGTTAGCGAGCGAAATAAAAAAGGCAAAAAGTCCTCACATTTGGGAGATTCCCTGTAGCTTGCTACAGGGTTCTTCAATTCCCATCAGCCCTCTATTCGTTACAAAAGCCGACGACCCAACATGATTGTTACAAAATGCAGGGCGAGACTTAAGCAAAATGAACCGGCAACCGTCCTCGTTTCTCGTGGAGAACATCGACCTCCTCCCCAGGGGTAAGGCCCTCGATATTGCCATGGGGCATGGCCGAAACGCCGTGTATCTGGCCTCCCAGGGGTTTGACGTAGAGGGCGTGGACATGTCTGAGGATGCCGTGGATACGGCCCTGGCGCTTGCAGAAGGGGAGGGGATTAAGATCCGTGCCGAGGTGGCGGACCTGGAAAAGGGGTATTGTATCGCGGCCAATGCCTATGACCTGATTGTCTGCTTCAACTACTTGCAGCGATCGCTCTTTGCCGCCATTGAAACGGGCCTGAAATCCGGCGGGATGGTCGTCTACGAGACCTTTATCGTGGACCAAATTCAGTTCGGCCGTCCCAGAAATCCCGACCATCTCCTCAAGTACAATGAATTGCTCCAGCGCTTTCGGAACCTACGGGTGCTCCGTTACCACGAAGGGATCATGAATGATCAAAAGGCGGTGGCCGGCATTATCGC
>JARRPY010000360.1:0-3406 GCA_037382425.1 Deltaproteobacteria bacterium | reverse complement strand
AGCCCTTGAGCTCTTCGGCCAGTGATCGCGTCAGTTGGATGATGCCGGCCTTAGAGACGCCGTAGGCGCAGAAACGGGGAAACGCCATTTGACCCAGACCCGAAGAGATGTTGATAATTTTGCCTTTTCCTTTCTCAATCATGACGGGCACCACCTCTTTCGCAAAATAAAAGGCGCCACTCAGGTTGATCCCCAGCGTCCGGTCCCAGGTCGCCGCATCCGCGTCCTCCAAGAACCGACTCGGCCCGATCACGCCCGCGTTGTTCACTAAAACATCTATACCCTTGAAGCGGTCCAGGCAGGCATTTACCGCCTTTTGCACCGCGCCGGGATCGGATACGTCGGCCTCGACCGTCTGACAGGCACCGCCCTCGCTTTTGATCTGATCGGCCACCCGGTCGAGTTCCTTCAATGTGCGACTGAGCATGGTCAATCGCGCCCCTTCCCGAGCCATGTCCAATGAAATGGCCCGACCCAGCCCTCGACCGGCACCGGTCACAATGACGGATCTGTTTTCAAGTCTCATCTTTTGTGGTCCCTCCTCTTTTTTTCTTGGTCCTTCTTTCATCAGAAACGCCCTTAAAAAGGGCTTCGATCTCTTCTTTTGGGAGGGTTTCCTTTTCCAGAAGCTGTCGGGCCAAAGCCTCCAGAATCGAGCGATTCGATTCCAGGAGTCCCCTAACCTCCTTGTGGGTCTCGTTTATGATCTTCCGGATCTCCTCATCGATCTGTCGTGCAGTCGCTTCACTGAAGTCTTTCTGCTGAGCGATCTCCCGACCCAGAAAGGGATGCTCTTCTCCTTGACGAAACGTCATGGGACCGAGCTTGTCGCTCATCCCCCATTGACAGACCATCTTCCGGGCCAGTTCCGTAGCCTTTTTAAGATCGTCGCCGGCCCCGGAACTCACATCATTGAGGATCAATTCCTCCGCTGTCCGGCCACCCAGAAGCACGGCAATCCGACCCAAGACATAGCGCCGGGTCAGGTTGTACCGGTCTTCTTCGGGGATCAGTTCCGTCGCACCCAGGGCTCGGCCTCGCGGAATAATGGTCACCTTTTCCAACGGGTCCGCACTCGAATGCAGTTTGGCCACCACTGCGTGTCCGGCCTCGTGATGGGCGATGATCTTTTTGTCCTCATCCCGAATGAAGTCCTCCCGTTCAATCCCCATGATGATCTTGTCTCTTGCCTCATCAAAATCGTCCGCTTCTACCCGGGCTTTTTCCTTTCTTGCTGCGAGAAGGGCCGCCTCATTGACCAAATTTTTGAGTTCAGCCCCTGAAAATCCCACCGTCATACCGGCCACCCGTTTCAAGTCCACATCATTCGCCAGGGGAACGTCACGGGTATGGACGGCTAAGATGGCCTTGCGCGCCGCGCTCTGGGGAAGCTCCAAGGTAATCTGGCGATCGAATCGCCCCGGACGGATCAGCGCCGGATCCAGGACATCAGGTCGATTGGTGGCGGCCATGACGATGATATCTTCATGAGGGGAGAAGCCATCCATCTCCGAGAGGATCTGATTCAGCGTCTGTTCCCTTTCATCATGACCGCCCCCCAATCCGGTCCCGCGAACTCGCCCGATGGAATCCAGTTCATCGATAAAGATAATGGTGGGCGCCTCCTTTTTGGCATTCTTGAACATATCCCGCACCCTGGAGGCCCCTACACCCACGAACATCTCGATAAATTCGGAGCCACTGATGCTGTAAAACGGGACGCCCGCCTCTCCTGCAACGGCCCTAGAGATAAGGGTCTTGCCCACGCCCGGAGGACCCACGAGGAGAATCCCTTTGGGCAATTCTCCTCCGAGGTCCCGGAATTTTCCAGGATCTTTAAGAAATTCGACCACTTCAATGAGTTCTTTTTTGGCATTGGAAAGCCCGGCCACGTCTTCGAACGTCACGTTGCTGGTGAATCGGGTATATAATTTGGCCCTTGATTTCCCGATGGAAAAAGGCCCCATACCTGCCTGACCCATGCGTTCCTGAAATTTTTTGCTGGAATAGACAAAAAAGCCGATGATCAGAACCCAGGGCAGCACATTCACCACCAGGACCCAGAACCAGGAACGCTGCTCCGATGTCGCGTTTACGACGACCTGATGCGCCTCCAGAACCTTCATGAGACCCTCATCCCCGAATCCCGGAATCACGGTCTTATAGGAGTTGTATTCGGGCGTATCCTTACTACCGAAAAGCGTCTTTTTCGGTTTCCCTTTTATTGGCTTTTTATATTTGCCGCTGATGACATCGCCCTTCACTGTGACCGACGCCACATCGCCGTTCTTGACGTTTTTCTTGAACTTTGAATAAGGAAGAGAAATGCTCTTTTGCTGAAACGGGGTGAAGAAGAAAAACAGAACCAGCCAGAACAGCCCGATAGCGGCCACCATTTTCCAGTTGACGCCGGGTTTCTGGGAAGGCAGTCCCTTCATGGGCGCCTCATCCTTGTCATTCCATTTATCCTTCAACGGTTCATTCATCGAGAGCCCGTGAGGTTCAGGTTGTCGGAGTAGGTTTATCGTCTATTCTGATATGTTCGAGACTCGGGCCATCAAAGTAAATACGTGTAAGGACCCATTTGGAGGAACCAAATTGCGTAGAGGAGTTGCAAGAGTAGTTGGGTGCTAACCCAATTCTTCCGATATTGTTGAACGGATAGGATACGATTGCTTTCTCTGTTTGTAGACATCTGCACCTTGAAGGCCGCCCCGAACTCCGGAAAACGTCTATGGGAATAAGGGGAGAAGAGGCTCGACCGCCAAAGCAGAAGCGCCTCTTTCATCTCCCTTAGACACGACCATTGCCTGCGCCTTCTCAACGCAAAGTGAGTAGGCCACCGACGTTCAAGGGAGGACAGGCATCCTCCCTCTCTTAGTCACACTCGACTATCTGAGCATTTCCTTGAAGTTTGTACCGCTCATCCGGAACCGAATTCGTCAAGTCTGTTATTACAAGACCGCCGGTAAACGAGCCGAACCACGTGCCCTGTACACCATCATAAGAACAACAGCGACAAAACCAATGCCGCTTATTATTCCTCTATTACCCTTTACCATAATAATGCTCCTTTTAATTTTCCGGGATATTCTCTCATCGTGAGTCGCCTCACCAATTCCCAGGTCAGTGGTCTATTCATCGATCGTTCATCTGGAAAAATCTCATTTATTCCCCAAAATGTTAGGTGGAACGGATGTTGCGTTGATTCGTTCGGACCCTATTCCACTTCCACAACCTCCACTTCCACATTCCATTGATTCACGTCTTTAATGCCGTTGACCAGCGGATCTATGGCCAGCATGAATATGTGTGTCCCCTGTGTCAGTTCTCCTTGATATACCAGGGCATCGTTGAAGGTCGAAATCGGGAATGTGGCCGAGGTACTAATTTTGTCTAGTTCCGA
>JARRPY010000359.1:0-3411 GCA_037382425.1 Deltaproteobacteria bacterium | reverse complement strand
GTGGAGACGGGCGGCCCATCCCGTGTGGTTGATGGCAATATCGATGATAATCCTCCCATGACGGGTGTGTACCGCATCCACCAGTTCGATGAACTGATCCAGGGGTGTGGCCCGGAGATCGAACTGGGCCAGAGCCGAATCCACATCGCTGAAACTCAAGGCGGCATAGGGGCTGCCGAAACGGCCCATTCGTCCATAGGTGGTGGGGGTGGGAAATATCGGCAAGAGTTGAATAAACCGGCACCCCAGGGTTCCGATAATGAAATCCAGTTCCCGGATGAGATCACGGAAGGTCCCCGAAGGGGGGATCACATGGTACCCCGCCTGGTCCAGAACATGGATATCCTTTGCCGGGGCCGCATCCTCAGCCGCTCCGTTCTTGTTGGGACCGAACTGGCGTACGAAGGCGTTGTAAATACTGTTGGCGCAGCATGTCTGCCAGGGGGAGACATTGATTTGAACATTGGGGCCCTCAGGCCACAAGGGTTCATCCGTCCCTTCGGGGAGGAAAAAACATTTCGCCTCAAAATGGCCCACCTCCGTGAGGGCCAACCTGGCTTCGAATCGGCGATCGTCCAGCCGTTTCAGAGGAATATCGAACCAGTCCCTCCCCAGGGGCGGATCGCCCGTCTCAACTTCGCGAATAATCTCCTGTCGCGTGATTCGGGCGCTCCCGATATTGGTCCGGATCCATGCATTCCCTCCTGCCGGAACATCCAACGACAGGGTGAATGGGATCACATCACCCCGGTACAAGAGACGACAGGTCCCGGGAATGGGTGTTTGATGGAGATGTGTGGGCAGAATTTGTCGTGCCATTTTACGTCTTCCCGTTTTACGGCCATTATGAAGTAGGATGTGATCTTAAACAGTCTATCTGGAATACGCAAGCGATTCAGAAGGGAATGGGAAAGCTGTTTTCCGATTCGGACAAGGCGCGTCACGAAAAAACAACCTTCGGTTCAATAATTTCTCCCGGGGCGATCCAAAGGAGATTCGGCGACGTCACATTTTGATTGCCAAGATCTGACATTTTTCAGATAATCGATATCAGGCTTTGGGATTTTGGGAACACACGGTATCGATGTTGAAAACACCGGCCAAAATCATGGCCTTCCCCTTTCGTGGATATGCAACCTAAATTTTCATAAGATGAGGAACCGATGAGTGACCACAGAAACACATGGGCAGACCGCGTGACTGAACTGGCGAACCGATCCTGGGAGGTAGAATCCATCCGGAATCGGGTCAATCGTCTGCGCCGGAACGAATTTTCCGAGGGAGAGCTAGATTGGACCGGCCTGCAACGCAAACGGGATGAGGTCCTTGACCGGGTCCAACGTCGAGCCGAGGAATACGAATACCTGACCCACAGCTGTGCCAAGGGATCCGCCCTGGCCCTGATGGAGGCGTTTTCTCTCGGCAACTGGGCCGTCATTCGCGCCATGTCGCCTTTTCCCGGATTCGGAATGACCGGGGGGATCTGTGGGGGCGTCACCGGAAGCCTCATCGGATTGGGACTCTTTTTCGGCGGTGACGATCCTGAGGATTACGACGCCACCGGCCGAACCATGACCGCGGCCCGGGAGTTCATCGCACGCTTCAAAGAGGAACTGGGGACCATCATCTGCCCCGAGCTTCAAGAGGATGTTATTTTCGGCCGATATATGGATCCCCGAGGCAGCAGAGAAAATTTCATTGCCTTCGAAAAAGCGCAGGGATTTGAAAAATGCGCCTTGCCGCCCGGCGTCGGCGCGCGGCTGGCGGCTGAGATCATGCTGAACAGCGACGGCCCGGCCTGACCAGATACACCGGGCACTGGGGGACAATCGACCTTCATTTGAGGAGGAAAAATGACCACATTACCGCAAAACATACGGCCCAACCTGGCAGGGAATTATCCCGAAATCGACCCCACCGCCTTGATAGACCCCTCGGCCCAGATCATCGGCCACGTAAAAATCGCCAAGGACGTATTTGTAGGGCCTTTGACGGTCATTCGGGCCGATCAGCGCGGTCCGAACGGGAAAGTGGCGCCCATTCAAATCGAAGAGGAGGTGAACATCCAGGACGGAGTCATCATCCACGCGGATCCGGGCTCCCCGGTAACCATCGGACCGAAGACCTCCGTGGCCCATGGCGTCGTCATTCATGGGCCGTGCACCATCGGACGGGAGTGTTTCTTGGCACCGCGGACGGTCCTATACAAGGCCACCCTGGAAGATCACATCTGGTTAGGGATGGGAGCCATAGCCAAACTGGTGACCCTGCCCGCCTTCACCCGGGTCCCTGCAGGGAGTGTGATCCGGGAACGCCCGGAAGTGTTGGGGCTCCGACTGATCACAGATGAAGAGCGGGAATACATGAAAGAAGTCTGGGCCGCCAATTCGCGTTTGCGTTTAGACTACTTGGAACTGAGGCGCAAAGTAGAGTCTATTCGCTCAAACGCATCCAAAAAGACCGGAAAAGAGCCGGGCTGACCCGGAGTTCAACACCTCGGTCGCCGGGAGACTCATCCTTCGGAAATCATCCCCTCCGTTTATCACCTGATTAGATGGGAGGGGAGCAGTCATGGCTGAAATAGGCTATGGCAAAACCAGGAGCAAGAATACAAATCCGAACAGGCCGACCGTCTCCACGATCCCCATGGCGATAATCATGAAGACCAATCCCTTGCCTTCACCCTCGGAAAGGGCACGAACAGCCCCGGCACCGATCAGGCCCTGCATCCAGGCGCTGAACAGTTCGGCCACCCCCCCGGCCAGGCCGATGCCAAAAAGCGTCCCCGCATGCTGAGGGGTAACCGGGTTGTCGCCGGTCACGAGGGGAGCGATTCCCACCAGCATCAGAAGGAATCCATAGATGGTCTGTGACAGAGGCATACCGATGAGGATGATATAGGAAAAATTAAGCGGTTTTTCGGCCTGTGCCTCCTTGGCCCAGGCCCCTGTGGCGGCCCGCCCAGCTGCTCCGATACCCAAGGCGCTCCCCATGGCCGCACCCGCCATCACCAGACCGATGGACAGTTGCCCAGCAAATTCAATGCCTGTCATAATCAATTCTCCCCGACAAAATTGGATGTTTGACCTGTCGGAGACAGGTCTTTGGGCAAGGCATAGGGCCGATAGGCATATCCGGCCCATTGCACCCCTGCGTTGTTTGAAAACTCCAGCATATTCAAGCGCACCCCATGGGCGAAGATGGCGATTCCCGCAAGTCCGATATTGAGGCTATGTCCGAAAACGAGCACAGGCACGGCCGTGAACCACGTGGCGGATTCAGCCAGGCGTGCGCCCAGAACATTGAACGCCACGGCAATGTAATAACTGGCCATGCCCACGGCAAACAGGCGAAGGTAACTCATGGTGTCACTAAACGTATTGATCACGGGAAGAAGCATTGCGGCAGCCC
>JARRPY010000358.1:0-3717 GCA_037382425.1 Deltaproteobacteria bacterium | reverse complement strand
CAGTCCGGATAAAAACCAACGCCCAGGGGAATGTGTTCTTTTTCTGTCATGATCAATTTTTTCCTTTTTTGGTTTTATACCTAAATATTTATTACGTTCAATTCTACAACGATCTTCACCCTGAAATATTTAAACTTTCAACTAGTGTGCCAATTCCATCAGGAAAAAGAATTTTTGTATTTCAACACAAATCCATAATCGAATTAAGTCACTTGCGGCATTTTAGCAATAAATTTCATCATCCTCGGCCCGACCCGGGCTGCTTTTTAAAAAACCATACATGATTTGATTTCTGTGAAATGCGCCGATCCTTTGGAGTTGGGCGTATATCCGGGAAAATTTTGGCAAAGGGAAAGAACATCCCATGGAACAAATTCAAAAATCTCAGTGGAACACCATATTTTTGGTGCATTTTCGCAAACTCTTAAAAAGCGCTATGACAGCCTGTTTTCGCAAGATTACCTAGGCAGATGTCATTTCTGAAGGGTCACATGCAGAAAACCTGGTGTGAAAAGGAGGAACTGGACTGCCCAATCCACATTTTAGGGAATGTTTTGGTTTGACATTCAGGTGACGGCGGTGGTGCCCGTTTTCAGGTCAATACTCAGCTTCTGCGCCTTTCGGACCACGGTGCTGTGGTCAACGCCTAACAATTTTGCCGCCTTGCGCGTGTTTCCGGCCTTGGACAGCGCCTTTACGATTAACTGACGCTCCAGGTCGTCTCGAGCCTGTCGCAGGTTCAGGGAGCCCCCTAACCATACCCCCAATCCTTCCTGGGCGGCCTTTTGGTACACTGAATCCGGCAGGTGGCGGGGCTGCAGAACCTCACTGTCAGCAGTGACCACCATGCGTTCAATGACATTTTGAAGCTCGCGCACGTTACCCGGCCAGTCGTATGACTCAAGAATGGTCATCAAATCGTGACTCAACGTGCGGTTTACACTATACTTGTCGCTGATCAATTCCTTGAGGAACATCAGCGCCAGGGGCAAAATATCCTCCCGGCGCTCTCGCAGGGGGGCAATCTCAATGGGCACCACATAGAGGCGGTAAAAAAGATCCTCACGGAACTTGCCTTCAGCCACCATCTGCCGCATGTCCCGGTTTGTTGCCGCAATAAAGCGTATGTCCAGCTTGATATTCCGCTGCCCGCCCAGGCGGCGGCAATGCTGGTCCTGAATGACATTGAGCAGCTTAACCTGTAAGTTTAAGGGGAGTTCGCCGATTTCGTCCAGAAAAAAGGTGCCGCCGTTGGCCTGCTCGAACAGCCCGGGTTTACCCAAACGGCTGGCGCTGGTAAAGGCCCCCTTTTCATACCCGAAGAACTCACTTTCCAGTAGATTTTCCGGGACCGCCCCACAATTTACTGAAACAAATGGGTTTTCGCTCCTGGGGCTCAAACGATGGAGCAGATTCGCGACCACATCCTTGCCAACGCCGCTTTCGCCCATCAAAAGCACCGTTGAATTCACCTGGCTCACTCTCAGTACCACTTGCAAAAGCAGCTGCATGGCAGGACTCTCAGCCACAATGTCCGTCAAGGCATCCGGTTGATTGGAGAAAGCCTCGCGATCACGGCGAAAACCGGAGAGCCTCTTTATCTGGTCTTCCAGGTTTTTGAGTTCAGTGATGTCCCGGACGTTAACCAAAACTCGATCTACCTGGCCGTGCCGGTCCAGCACGGGATTGCACGTGAGAAAGATCTTGTTCCCGGTTCTGATTTTTCGCTGCAGGGTGATGGTTCTCTTGTGATAGCGGGTCAGTCGGATGACTTCCTGCACCGCTGCCAGGCAAACGTGGCGTTCCGTGTCCAACTCCTTGAATTTTTTATTGATCAAAGAGGATGGCGGTAGTCCGGTAATACGACCGAAACTGGCGTTGACCTCACGGATACATTCTTTGTCAGCCATCACAATGCCGTCGTAAGAGTTTTCTAGCAGTGACGACAACTCCTCTCTGAGGGCTTCATGATCCCACTCCGCTTCTCGCAGCTCAGGAACCAGCACCAGCAGCATGCCGCCGTGGTCGCGGCATAACGGAACCAAACTGGCCCACAGGTCGAGACCCTGCAGACACACCGGGCCCTCCGATATGCTCCCGTGCCGGCCCAGCATGGCTAACAGCTGGTGATTGTCGACAAAATCCGAGATGAGGCGGCCGTTTGCTTCCAACGGGCTGATGCCCAGAATTTTCTGGGCACCCCGGGTAAAGTGGGTGACGCGATTACGGGCGTCTACGGTGATAACTGCTACGCGAGCGGCAGCATCGGTGAGATCGACTGCAGGGGCCTGAGGCGCCCTCAGGGACGGTTCGGTTTGGTCAGTAGACATAGGGTATTGACTCATTTTTGAAGAACATTTCGAATAATTATACAGAATTTTATCCTTTGACGCAATCAGGGAGTCGATCTAATGGGAACGTGCGATGGCAGAGATTAAAAAAGACAGCCCGTGAATGATCCTCGGGCTGTCTGATTGAGGACTGACAAGGGAACTTCTGCGGTGTTATTCTTCTGGGAAATTGGGTTCTCGCTTCTCAATGCCTGCGGTGAATCCCTCGACCGCGTCAGGGAGCAACGCGTTGATGGCCATCATTTCCTTGGCATAATGATAGGCTTGGTCCTCGGTCATGTCGATCTGACCGTAATATACCTGTTTGGAGAGAGCTAGAATGACGCGGCTTCCCTTGGAAATCTTTTGGGCTAAGGCCCAGGTCTCTTCTTCCAGCTTGTCGTCGGGCACCACCCGGTTGACCAAGCCCATGGTTAGGGCTTCCTGCGCGGAGTATAGGTCTCCGGTGAATAACATTTCGAGGCATTTTTTCTGGCCGACCGCGCGGCTAACCGCGACGGTGGGGGTAGAGCAGTTGTAGCCGATCTTCATGCCCGTCATGCCAAACTGCGCGCCCTTTTCCGCGGCAACGACCAGGTCGGAGGCGGCCGCCAGATGGCAGCCTCCGGCCATGGCGATGCCATGTACTTGGGCGACGATGGGCATAGGCAACTGACGCATGACGCTCATCATCCTGTATGAGGTTTGGAAAAGTGTCCGAATGGAACTGGGTGTACCGTACAGCACCTCGGTTCTGTCATGCCCCGAGCAGAACACCTTGCCGTTTGCTTTTATGATCACCACTTTGACCTCGGTGCCGTCGCCCCAAGTCTGCAAGCAGTCGGTAATCTCCTTTTCCATGTCCTTGCCCAGGCCATTCATCTTGTCCGGACGGTTGAGGGTCAATATGCCGATCCGGTCTTTGACTTCACTTAGAATGTACTGATAAGCCATATTGCCTCCTTTAAGAGTGCCCATGCGGCGCGCGAATGGTAAATAATATATGGGCCTTAAGATGGTTAGTAATTAGAGTATACAACTTTTATTAACGAACCGTAATGCCAATTAAAAGTCTGTTTCACGTGCTCAAGACCTCATAATGCTGGGCAGATAGGTAGCCAGCGCCGGCCAGAAGTAAAGCACCAATAACGCAACAAACTGGATGATAATAAACGGCACGCAGCCCCGGTAAATGTCTGTCAATTTCACTTCCTTTGGGGCGATACCCTTCAGATAAAAGATCGAATAGGCAAACGGCGGCGTGATGTACGATATCTGCAGGGTGATGCAGAACAGCATGGCGAACCACAGCGGTTCCCAACCCATGCTTTTCACAATGGGCACAAAAATGGGAATCACTACCAAAAGGATGCCGATCCAGTCCATG